>NZ_JADYXE010000039.1:0-48924 GCF_015864465.1 Pseudoalteromonas sp. SWN29 | reverse complement strand
TCTCCCTTTGATTATTGTAACTACTTTAATCATGGCACATAGATGCCGTATAGGGAGGAGACCATTACATCAGGTTAAACACTTAAACTTTAAAGTAGCTAATATACTTTTTAAGCGTGTTTGAAAGGTCAGCTAATGCAACCGCTTCTTGTGCGTTACTGTTAAGCGACATACTGGTTTCTTTAGACATACTGGCAATTTCTTCAACGCCGGTACTAATTTGCGCCACAGTGGCTACTTGGTTTGATGTTGATTCAACAATTTCAAGCACGTTACTTAATGAGTCGTTAGCTTGTTGCTGTATTTGATGCAGTAGCTGGTTTGCCTCGTGAGTAAGCGTTAAGCCATTTTCTACTTGTGGTACTGTGGTTTCCATTGCTGTAACCGACGCTTGCGTGTTTTCTTGTACTTGCAAAATCATCTTTTCAATATCGCCAGTTGCATCACCGGTACGTTGGGCAAGTTGCCTTACCTCGTCAGCAACTACTGCAAAACCTCGACCTGTTTCGCCTGCTCTTGCAGCTTCTATTGCCGCATTGAGTGCAAGCAAATTTGTTTGATCAGAAATACTGCGGATCACACTTAAAATATCGCCAATGTGTTTTACATGTTCTTGCAATACGTTTACTTGGGTAACCGTTGCTTTTACCGTTACTGAAATTTGCTCAATTTCGGCCGCTACTTTTTGCACTGCAATACTACCTTGCTGCGATAATTGCGCGGTTATTTTTGAGTTATCTTCTGTTTGCCTAACCGAGTCAGCTACAGCATGAATACTGCGGCTCATATCCTCTAGGCTGCTTACAGCAGAGTTTGTATAAGTTACTTGTGCGTCAGCGGCACTAAGTGCTTGTTGCGAGCCAGACGCTACGCTTGCAGAGTGCGTAGAAAGCTCTTCAGATGAGTTAATAATGCTATCTACAATAGTTTTTAATTTAGATTGCATAACCCCTACAGAAGCCATCATGCTATTTGGGCAACACGATTGTACATCACCTCTTAAATCGCCTTGGGCTATAAGGGCAATAACTTCGGCGGCTTCTTGTGGTTCGCCACCTACTGAATTTCTGATCAGTTGGCTAATAACATACGCAACGCTTGTGCCTATTAAAACAGCAATTACAGTAAGCGCAATCATCCAGATTTTAAACGAGCTAGCTACTTCGCGGGTATTAATTGTTGTTATTTGGTTTGCTTGCTCTTGCAGGTTTATAAATTGGTTTATAACATTTAGCCACTGGGTAAACGCAGGGCGTGCATCAGTTAATAAAATGCGTTCTGCTTCGTTTAGGTTCCCAGTACTTTTAGTGTTTATAACACCTTGAATAAAAGGCTGAGTGCGTTGCTCTATTTGATTAATTTTATTAAGTAAGGATTGCTCTTCACTCGACATTTTGTCGGTAAGGTCGCGCATTGCGCGGCTAGATGTTTGGTAAAAAGCATCTAGCTCTTTTATGTCATTTAAAACAGTGCGTAAATTGTTTTGGTCGGTAATTAAAACTACATCGCGCACGGCTATGGCTCTGTCGTGTACGCTGCCTCTAAAGTTAATAGCGTAACGCTGCTTTACCGAGTTTACGTCGGTCATGTGGGTAATGTTATTATTAATAAGGCTAACGCGCGAAATACCAATGATGGTTAATATAAGCATCATTGATAAAATTACGCCAAAACCGGTCGCTAAACGCATGTTTATTGTCATGGATGGTCCCAAGTTTGAATTAATACCAGTAAGGGGAGCCAGTATTATTAGTGATTATTCTAAAATAATAGCAGCATTATGCCTTATTAATTAAAGTTTTATTAGCAATAAGGGGTTGTTTGTTAATTTAGTTTACAAGCGTAACTTTAGTGGGGTTGTTTTACAGGCATATTTTACAGACATGTTTACAGGCATAAAAAAGGGGCTAAATGCCCCTTAGTGTTACATAAAAAGATTATATAAAAAGATTATATAAAAGTAGTTAGTCGTACTTTGCTTCTAGCTCATTAGCTGTATGAAACTTCTCATGACTTTGTAATTGCTCGTCGTATTTAACGAGGTTTTTAAAGTGCGCTAATTGACCTGAGTTTTTAACAATTTCAACAATAAACGACATCATAAAATCAGCGCCCGTTAGGGTATCGCCCACTAAATAACGTTTACCTTCAAGGCGGTCGTTAAAGTAGCTAATTACTTTAACTGTTTCAGCGTCGGCATAGCCTTCTAAAAACTGGGTTTTAGCGCCGTCTTTTAGTACAAACATTTTAAGTAAAAGCGGTAAAATTGCTGAGCTTTCTGCAAAGTGTAGCCATTGCTGGTAATCAACGTATTCAGCTGTATCTACTTTTGGTGCAAATTTACCGTTACCATATTTAGTAATAAGGTAGTCGGTAATCGCGCCTGATTCGGCAATAATTAGGCCGCCGTCTTCAATCACTGGCGACTTACCAAGTTGATGAATATGCTTTAGTTCGTCAGGAGCTAGGAAGGTGTCTTTATTGCGCTGGTAAGCCACAATTTCGTAATCAACATTTAGCTCTTCTAAAAGCCAAATTACGCGTTTTGAGCGTGACTTATTTAAATGGTGTAGTTTGATCATGTCAGTCCTTTTGAGCTTATAAGGGCTAAGCCCTTATAAGCTATTTAAATTAAAGAGGGTTATTAATTTTAACCACTGTTTTACCAAAGTTTTTACCGCATATCATATCGTTGAACGCGCCTACTGTATTTTCGATGCCTTCTACCATGTGCTCACGGTATTGAATTTTGCCCTCTTGTAGCCATTTTTGCATGTCTTGAGCAAACTCGTCGTAACGGTCGCCGTAATCATCAAAAATGATAAAGCCTTGCATTTTAATACGCTTAGTAAGCAACTGACCCATTAGCATACCTAAACGGTCTGGGCCTTCTGGCAAGCTAGTGGCGTTATATTGCGATACTAAACCACACAGTGGTACGCGTGCTGCGGTATTTAGTAGTGGTAATACGGCGTCGAATACTTTACCGCCCACATTTTCGTAGTAAACATCAATGCCTTTATCACAGGCTTTTTCTAGCTGTTCTTCAAAGTCATCAGCTTTGTGATCAATACAGGCATCAAAGCCTAGCTTTTCAACTGCATGTGCGCATTTTTCACTACCACCAGCAACACCGACTACTTTACAGCCTTTAATTTTAGCTATTTGACCAACCGTTGCGCCCACCGGGCCTGTTGCGGCTGCAACTACAACTGTTTCACCTTCTTTTGGTGCGCCAATATCAAGTAAACCCATGTAAGCGGTAAAGCCAGGCATACCCATAATACCTAATGCGTAAGAAGGATTAGCAGGCTCTTTACCTAACTGCATTAAGCCTTCGCCATTGGTAATGGCGTAGTCTTGCCAACCTGTGTAGGCGAGTACCCACTCACCCTTGCTAAACTTATCGTTTTTAGACTCTTCTACTTGGCACACTGTAGCGCCAACCATTACATCACCAATGTTAACTGGGTCAGCGTACGACTTAGCATCGTTCATACGACCACGCATGTATGGGTCTAGTGATAGGTAAATAGTACGTAGTAGTACTTCGCCATCTTTTAATGCAGGAAGCTCTACTGTTTTAAGTTCAAAGTCTTTTTCGGTTGGAGCACCGTGTGGGCGTGATGCTAACGTAAGTTGACGACTAGTTGCAGACATAAAAATCTCCTCTTTAGGGTGAATCTACTTACCGAATGTTTACGCTTTTAAAATCGTGATCAGCTAAACAATAATGCGCGCTAAGTAGTATAAGTATGTACAAATTTGTACCTTATAACAGGAGTTTTGGGCGAGGGACTGGTAATTCAACCCTTATAGGCAGAGTATTTATTCTAAATACTTTATTTAAGCTTGCTAAAAATGTGACTACTGTAAAATTCTCCATTTTTATAAATAGCTTGTTTTAGGATGGCTTCTTGCTCAAAACCACTTTTAGTAAGTGCTTTTATAGAGCCGGTATTACCAGCAAACACAGTGCCAAAAATTCTATTTAGGTTAGATTGGGCAAACGCTTCTTCGCAAATAAGTGCAATAGCGCGAGTAATAATGCCTTGTCCCCAGTAGGTTTTATTTAGCCAATAACCAATTTCGCCACTGCGGCTGTATTCAAACTCTCCTGGGGTTATGCCAATACAGCCTGCAAATTGCTC
Organism: Pseudoalteromonas sp. SWN29; assembly: GCF_015864465.1. Taxonomy (NCBI): domain Bacteria; kingdom Pseudomonadati; phylum Pseudomonadota; class Gammaproteobacteria; order Alteromonadales; family Pseudoalteromonadaceae; genus Pseudoalteromonas; species Pseudoalteromonas sp. SWN29. The sequence continues at coordinate 44,773 of NZ_JADYXE010000039.1, read as the reverse complement.
ATTTACTACAATGGCCTTAACCGTTGCATCAATTACGTCATTTTTAGAACCTTGGTTTATCCACCAATCAGCGTCGGCTTGCGTATACGGAAATGGAATTTTTGACGATAAATACCGTGTTACCTGCTCATCGTTTAAGGTTTCAATAATGTGTGGCGCATCGTGCGGTTGAAAATCTCTGAGCGTGATCATAGCGATAGTTAATTATTAGTTGAATACACACTAACTTAGCAATCATTTAAACCTTGTACAATCATTAAGATTAAACGGTTTACGGCTATTACTTTGTTTTAAAGTACTCTAATATAAGCAAAATATTACACCTGTTTAGATGCCATTATGCACCCACATATAGCCGCCCTTTATAATAGTGCCCAAAAGCCAAGCCGTTTAATTATTGGTTTAATGAGCGGTACCTCGTTAGATGGGCTCGATGTTGCACTCTGCAAAGTAACGGGCGCAGGCTTAAATACACACATTGAGGTTTTAAATTTTACCACCGTTGACTACAACGACGACTACAAAACCAAAATAAAGCAGGTATTTGCTAAGCGAAAATGCGATTTAGAGCTAGTTACCTTACTGCACCCTTGGGTAGGTAAGCTGCACGGTAATATGGTTAATCAGTGCTTAGCTAAGTGGAATATAAACCCAGCAAATATTGATGTAATAGCAAGCCACGGGCAAACCATTTACCACTGCCCGCAGTCGCAGCATAACCACAAAAGCTTTACTAATGGCACCTTACAAATTGGCGATAGCGACCAAATAGCCGTTACTACCGGTATTACTACCATTGGTGATTTTAGGCAAAAACACATAGCCGCAGGAGGCGAGGGCGCACCACTGGCGGTGTATGGCGATTATTTATATTTTTCAAGCGCTGCTGAGAACCGTATTTTATTAAACATGGGTGGCATTGCTAATTTAACGTTTTTACCTAAAAGCGGTGATGCAAGCAGTGTATTTAGCTCCGACATTGGCCCCGGTAATACCATTATGGATGCCTACGTACAGCAACACTTTGCAGGGCTACATTATGACGACGGTGCAAAAATAGCAAAAGCAGGCAAGATAAATACGCCATTATTGAATGCATTATGTAATAACGCATTTTTTAAACTCCCAATGCCTAAAACAACTGGCCCTGAGGTATTCAACTTAGCGTATTTAAACGCCGCACAGCAGCAAACACATACTCAGCATTTAAGCCATGAAGATGTTATGGCTACCTTAAATACCTTTACAGCCACAGTAATAGCAAATGCATTAAATGAGTGTGCGGAGCGCGCACAAAATTGTGTGGTGTATGCAAGTGGTGGCGGTATTCATAACCCGTTACTAATGGCGCAACTTAAAGCGCTTTGCCCACGTATTAAGGCTTTTAAAAACACCGACGATTTAGGTATAAATCCCGACGCAAAAGAGGCTGTGTTATTTGCTATTTTAGCAAACGAATGCCTAGCAGGAGAGCAGCAACACCTAAGTAATACTGCACAAGGTATTGCGGGAGTTACTATGGGTAAAGTAAGTTTTGCTGATTAAGGTTTTATAAGTAGCGTCGCGTAATTTAAGTACAGCCAGCACTAAAACAGTGATAAAAACGTAGATCCCATACTCGCAAAGTAACCACGAATACCTTGAGGCTTAGCATGTTCAGTTGTTATGTGCTCAGGAATATAGCCTTGCTCAAATGCTTTAATGTACACATCGAGTTGTTGGGTTTCTTTTAAGGTCGTGTTTTTTCCGTGCAGCATCATTTGCACTACAAAACACTGGCTTTGTGTAATGTTACTTAAAGTTAGGTTTACAGTACCTGATTCAAGGTCTGCATTGCTCAGCGTTTTTTCAGTAAAATACTGCGCCCCACGGGCACTGGGTTGCGTAGCACTTAGTGAAATAACATCGCTCTCATTTGCGCCATCAGGCAACACACATTGCAGCGTAACATTATGCGCAGCACAGGCTTTTAGTGATAGTTTTTCATATTCCATAGCGTGGCTCATCGCCGCAGACATAGAATCATCAAATGATTGCTGTGCAAATGTTAGTTGCACTAGTGGTGTACTCATTTTACTTAGTCTTCTTGATTATAAAAAATACAGTTCGAGTTTGAATTATCATCTATTTTGATTGCACTTTTATGACAAATTGCACTTAATCGGATAATCACTGTTTTTTGATCAAAAAAGATCGCTATAAGCAAAGCTGTTTTAGTAACTTATGAGGAACAAGAGAATTGTATCGAGCGGTTTCAATAGCGATTACTTTATATAAAACAAAGCAGTCATTAAAACAGTTAAGAAGTATTTAGCTGCTTAGAAATAATATTTAAAAGCTCTTCAGCATCACTATATTCAATTTGAACTGCTCTGCTTATATCTAGTACTAAATTGTCTACTTTGGACTCAACATTGAACAATTTTTCATTAATGAACGAAAGAACTTCTGCGTTAGCGATGTTGCAAGCATCAGTGGCTAGTTTCATTGTGCTCGCTTTATGTTCATCATAGTCTTGTGCGTCCATAAAATCATCTTCATAAAGTGAGTCTGCGATAGTAGGTATTTTTGAGTAGTGCCTAGTAAGATAAAAAATATCCATTGCGTCTTTACGTCTAACGCCATGCTCCCTTTCTAGCCATGAGATTAACTTCAACAGTAGCATTCCAGCAGGCGATGCAACTTTAATATTAAGGCTGGGGCTATTGGCAATTTTTACGTCAAGTGCATGTTTAAATGCCTCGTTAAAGCCTGTTACTGACATTCCAATATCGTGCTGTGGCGGCCAAGTAATAGAGTTACCATCACCAGCAATATTTCCAAATGGAATAATATCAATTTCCCACTTTTCACCGCTAGGAACGGTAGTTACTAGTTGGTGTACTTTTGTTTTATCAGGTGTAAAACCATTTTTTAAGAGATGCTCCTTTAACTGTTCAAACTGATCCCAGTTTTGGACTTGTATACCAAAATCAATATCTCTTGTACCTCGCTCAATTGCAGCACCGTAACCATGATGGAGTATAATGTCTCTGGCGGTAGCACCTATGACTAGGTAAGGGATCCCTAATGCTTCAGTTTGGACGTTTATTTTTTGATAAAGGCCAACTAACCCTTGTGGTAATTTACCAACGACATTAAGCGATGTGCTTTTCATAAAACCTCGTTGCGGCATCTATGTTTCTTGCATCTCTACTAGCTAATAAATTGGCATAGATTAAATACGGGTGTACTAAATTAACCTTTGGGCCGACAAGTTTTTCTATGCCTAAAAATGGCTCCACTAAAACTACTTTTGTTAGTGCATCGTTTATATCATCTTCTGCTTTTACTTTTCGTAATCGTGCGGTTTTTAAAATGACTTTTTTATGTTCAGGGTTTACGTAAATTAGATAATTTTTTGCATTTAAATAATTGTCATATTGTTGAACAGCATATTCGCCTCCCCACATCGCTTTTACATTATTTAGTTTAAGTTTTTGTAGTAGCTCTGTGTTATCAGTGGTGAAGATTTCTTGTTTTAATTTAGCTTCAACAGTTACAGGGTAAGCGTCTAACCACTTATCTAGTAAAGCTTTTGAATTGTAGATTATTTTAGTGTGTTGGTCTTTTTGAACTATAAACTCTTGATATATTAAATCGTCAATTACTTGTTTAACCGTTCCCAGTGCAACTTCGGCCACCTTTGCAATTGTGCGCATGGGTTTATTTACTAGCTCCGGCTGCACTAAAAACATAAATACTACTTTCATGCCCTTAGGTTGAAATGCCTTACCTAATTGTTTAGCCAAGGCTATTTTATTATGGGCTTTTTCGGGCTTATTTCCCTGAATATCAATATAAATTGGAGGGCAATTAATATACGTGTTACCAACACAGTCTATAAAAGATATTTTTTGCTCTTTTAATAAGGCTGCTTGATTTGGATTGATGTACTCAGTAATTAATAGGGCATCGGTTATCTGATTCTTTATTTTGAATTCAGCAATATACTTTTGTAAGGTGGTTGTATGTAGGTGTTTTTTGCATTTAATAATTAAATTGCTTTTAACATTAGGCAAAGTGAGTTCGCCCTCAACACACTCTTTTTTAAAAGTTTTATACTCTGCGCCTAAACCTGTTTGCAAGTTTAGTTTTTCAATAGTTGCCTGTATTAGCTCTTGGTTTATCATTTGTTCACTAAATTAGACTGTTCATTATTTATGAACATAGGTAAAAATTGAACGATAGTCAAGTTTTGTTCACTAAACTAATATGTTCATTATTATTGAACAACTACTTTTAATGAACTCGGAGTATGGTAAGTTCTATTGTTTATAAAAGCTCAATATAAATAGCCCCGTGTTAAACGTAAAAAAGCAGATACCTAATTAGCATCTGCTTTTATATTTAAAAACCACAGTGCTAAGCGCTGTGGTTTTTAATTTTTAACGAAGAATATTTACTTAAGCTTGAGGTTTAATTAAGTACTTCTCGCCGGTAGCTTGTTTAGAATAAGCGGCAATTGACTGTAAATGTAATACCTCAGCTAATGACACTTCGTGCGTGTAATTGCTCGCAAATGTTGTGGTGATTTCGTCTGCAATACGTTTGCGCATTTTTATTACTGTATCTGTGCCTAATTTACCTAAGGCATTAAATAACAAGAATCCGTTTACACCCCATGCAAAACCAAAGTTACGGTTTATTGTGATAGGGCCTCGGTTTAATGCACCATAAATATACACTTGTTTGTAAGTGTCTGAGCCATAAACGCTGTGCTCTTTCATATCGCGTGCAGCTGTAACTTCCATACAGTTAAGAATATCACTTGTTAGTTGGCCGCCACCGATTGGGTCGAACGCTATAGTTGCACCCGTTTCAATTATTGCAGCTGTTAGATCAGCAAGAAAAGTGTCGTTGCTTGAGTTAACAATATATTTTGCACCCATATCGCGCAGTAACTTTTCTTGTTCTGGTTTGCGAACAATATTAATTAAATCAACGCCATCAGCAATACAAATACGGTTTAGCATTTGGCCAAGATTAGAGGCTGCAGCCGCGTGAATAATAGCTTTATGGCCTTCAGCGCGCATGGTTTCTACCATTGCTAGTGCGGTAAGTGGGTTAACAAAAGATGATGCACCTTCTTTAGCGGTAGTCCCTTCTTTTAGCTCTAGGCAACTTTGTACATTGGCACAAATAAATTGACGATACGTACCACCGCCAATTACAGCAACGGTTTTACCCATTAATGCTTGTGCGGCTGGTGATGAACCTGCTGCTACAACGGTGCCTGCGCCTTCATTACCTACTTGTGTGGCTTTACCTACGCGTGTTTTAAGTGATGGCATAAATTGAGCTGGAACATCGGCAGTAATTACTGGGTTTTCATCAGTACCCGATTGCTCTGCAGTAGACATATCAGCTGCGCTGAATAAAACGCCTAAGTCTGATGGGTTTAATGGTGCAGCTTCAATACGAATAACCACTTCATCGGCATTCGGCTTTGGCATCTCGATGTTTTTTAAGGCAAGTGTTAGTTTATTGTCTTCGCTGATAGTTGAAGTAAGTTGGATATTTTTATCTGTCATTATGTTTGCTCCTACAAAAATGAGTATTGATTACTGTTATAGCTAAGGGCTGTTATAGCTAAGGGCTATTTAGCGCTTGCTGCTTGAATTTGAGCTTTCACTTTTTGCATAAAGTCAGCCATATTTGCTTGGCGGTCGGCCTCTATGCTTTGTGCAATGGTTAATTGACTCATTGATTCGTTCCACTCTTTCATGCCAGGAACTTGTGCTAGTACATCCCAATCAAGCTGGCTTGAGCCAAAGGCGCTAACAATGGTGTTTACGTAATAAACGTAAATGTCTGCCATAGTGAATTGCTCGCCTGCAATCCAAGGTGAAAACTTACCTAGTTTGCTTAATGCAGTAACGCCGCGAGTTAATACTTGGCGTACTTCTGTTTTAAGAGCCTCAGGAACTTCATTACCCGAAAATACATAAGGGATGAATCGTCTGCTTGGCAGTTCAAAATAAAGCTCTGCTATTTTCATAATTTGACGAACAACTGCGCGCTCACCTGCACCTTTAGGGTATAGCGGAGTTTGTGGGTACGACTCTTCTATAAAGTCGCAAATAACACTCGACTCAGAAATATTAAGGCCATTAGCTGTTGTGATTGCAGGCACTTTGCCCGCAGGGCTGATTGCTAGTAACTCTTTACTACCGCCGTAAACAAGGTGTTCTTTAAATGGCAGTCGTTTGTGTAAAAGTACATGTTTAACTAGGTTGTAATAATTGCTAGCAGCAAAACCGTGCAAAGTAATCATAAGTCAGCTTTCCATTATTAACGTGAGGATACGCATTGCCAAATAATGCAATTTTGGTCCCCGTGTTTAAGTTGAACCTATTATTACTTGTTTTAATTTGCTTATATATAAGGGAAAATGCGAATCACTTTTGTCTTTAAGACAATAAAGAATTTTATTTAGTGGAGAAGCGACTTGGATCAACTAAAAGCCATACGGTATTTTATTAAAGTGGTTGAAACGGGCAGTTTTACCAAAGCCGCAAAAGCATTTGGTGTGCCGCCTTCGTCGTTGTCGAGGCGAGTTGCCGATTTAGAAAAAAGCTTAGGAGCAACACTTTTAAAACGCTCAACCCGCATAGTTAAGCTGACCGAAGTAGGACAAATTTACTACAGCGATGTACAAAAAATAGTGAACCAGCTTGAACAAAGCCACGAAACTGTACGCAGTTACCAAACAACCCCAAAGGGGCGTTTATCTATAAGTTGTATGGTAGGTTTTGGCGATAAAATGCTCATGCCGCTGCTTGATGAATTGAGCGCGCTATACCCTGAAATAATACTCGATGTAAGCTTAAGCGATGAGCTATCGACACTTGGCCGTGACGATGTTGATATTGCTATTCGTGGTGGTTATGCACCCAATGAGCGCGTGATAGCAATAAAACTTATGGATAATGGTTTTATACCTGTGGCGTCGCCCTGCTATTTACAAAAACACGGAGTGCCAAGTAACGCCATGGAATTAAAGCACCATAATGGGCTTTATTTTAAAACGCCTTCAGGGCCAACGCCGTGGTTATGTAAAGTAGATGAGCAATGGCATGACGTTTCTGGGCCTGCGGTCGCTATTTCAAATAACGGATCGTGGCTTGCTAAAAAAGCATGTAACGGGGAAGGTATTTTAATGTCAACTCGATGGGCACTGGCTTCATACCTTGAGTTGGGTGAGTTACAAGAGCTTAAGTTTGAGCATGAGGTGGCAATAACTCAAAATTCTAATATGGCTGTTTATTTGTTGTATCAAAAACAACGTTATTTGGTACCAAAGGTAAAAGCGGCGGTCGATTTTTTAGTACAAAGAATAAAAGAAACAGGTGAAGGTAGTAAGCAAATAAAATAGCCCTTAAGAGTAAGGCCGATTATTTGTATAAATAATAGGTAAAAAATGCGCCTTTAGACTAAAGCTTTTAACTAAGCGCCCGATAAGTTACTTAATAGGGTTTAGCGATTAAGGATAATCATGGTTAATAATATATTAGGGAGTCAGGCTAATCTAAGCACTATGATTGCCCAATCAGTTAATAACGCCAACCAAACATCTGCGACACCTTCACTGCATAGCAGTGGCGACCCTCAAGCTATTAATGATTTACAAACTAACGCGGCTAAAATAACCGACGAGTTATTAAGCCAGCTAAATGATGAAACGATTTACGAAACAATAAGTAGCAATCAAAAAGTAGGGGATATTTTACAGCAACAACTTACCTCGCTATTTACTATTTAAAGCACGCCTAGCACGCTTAACTATAAACTCTCCGATGAAGAACTTGCCCTGCGCACCGTAATAAGCTCTCAGCATGAGGGATTATTAAAAAACGAAAACAGCACCCAATTAACTGAGCGATTAAATACATCCGTTAAAAATATTCAGGGTGCTTATGCTAATACCAGCGATATTTTATCAAGCTTGGGGCAACTTGGGCATGAGCAAAAAACGTTTTTAGCCTCAAGCCAGCAACGTGTTGAGCGCACGCTTAATCCATACATGGAAAGTGCTAATCGTAGCAAGTACGAGGATGACGATAATTATTTATTTGAGCTCTCGGTAAAAACCAAAGAGGGTGATGTAATAAATATCACTTTTAATTCGTCACAAGGCTTTGATGAAAAAACGGGTGAAGCCGTTGATGGCTTTGGCATAAGTTACGAAGTAAATGGTGATTTATCTGAGGCTGAACATGCGGCTTTAACGCAGGTTATGGCGGGTGTTGGCGAAATGGCCGATGAGTTTTTTAAAGCGAGTGAAAACTCATTTAATCCTATTATAGTGCCAAACCAAACAGATATGAGTTTAGATTTTTTATCAGGCTTTAATAGTGAGCAGCTAGCGGGTTTTAATGTGTCGTTTTCAACAACGCAAAATGATGCGCTTGATACAGGCGAAAACACGCTTGATTTAAGTTACTCAATAGATGAAGCGACAAATCAACAAGCACTTGTGTTTAAGGCTGAGAATGGGAAAAACGAAATCGACTTTGCACTCGATATATCGACCATTGGCGCTAAAGACACACAGCAAATGCAGCAGTATTTAGCGTCGCTCGATCAAAGCTTAGAAGATAGCCGAGTAAACAGTACCGAGGATAGTAAAGACTCGGCATTTGGTCGTAAAGGGGATGAGACAATGCAGCAAGGTTTTGCATTATTTAAAGGCGCTTTTACAAGTATGTCGTCAGCGGCAGAGCGTTATAGCAATATTGAGTCGCTTGCAGATAAGCAATTTAATGACGGGCGCGCTATGGTTGCCGATTTAGTTGATAACATGGTCGCAAACGATCCCCGTTACCAAGGGCTTGGTAATAAAGCACCCAATACATTGGGGGCGGGTGTGTCTAAGCTCGCTGATTTTGATGCTACCTTTTCGTATGCACTGGATAGCGGTGACTATCAGCCTAAAAGTACCATTGAGCTAAGCCAAGCGACTGAGCAAACCCAATTAGGGGATCTTAGCGGTTTAACACAAAGTAAAAACGTAAGTAGTCACTTTGATTATCAATACAGTCGCCTCGACTACTACGACAAAGAAGAGAGTTATAACGTAGGTACCGCAGTTAAAAATAAAGAACTTGTGGGGCTTGATCAGTCTCACGAAGTTGATGTTGATACAAAAATGTATGCGTTTAACCCTCAAACAAATCAATACGAGCTGCAAATGGCGATGCAAGAGCAAACCATTAGTAAAAGTGACATTCGCTTAATTGACGATATTTGGCTTGAAGAAAACGAAAACAGCTACAGCATGAATAAAAAAGAGCGTGTTGAGAGCGACGAAAAGCAAGACGACTTTAAAACAACCAGCAGTCATTCTCATAATAAGTTAGTTACCTTAATTGGTGACTTAGATAAGCTAGCTGAGAATAAAGACGTAAGGCGAGAATATTTAACTAACTTATCGCAAGTTAACTTTTTTATGGATAAAAAGTAACGGTCTTGAGTTGTTCACTCCACGCTCAATATTGGGTATAGTCATTTAATACCAAAATTAATACCTAAATTAAGAGTAACCTTATGTTTAAACAATTAATTTTACTGTGCGCTTTAAGCATGCCGCTTGTAAGCTGCGCTGCTGATGCACCGTTTTCGGGCGGAATTACCACTGATGTACTGCTAAGCGACTACGACAAGTTTAACGAACAATACAAAGCGTTTACGCCAACAGCACAAGACATTGCCCTAATGCAAAAACTAGAAGGCAAAGAGCTAATTGTATTATTTGGAACGTGGTGCCACGACAGTGAGCGCGAAGTTCCAAAACTCATTAAGTTAATTGATGCATCGAAAGTACAACTTACAAGCATTGAATATGTGGCCGTAGGTTACAACAAGCAAGACGATGCAGGCATTGCAGAAGCTAACGATTTACAATACACACCTACGTTTATTGTTAAACAAAATGGCAAAGAGTTAGTACGCGTAATTGAAAAGCCAACGGGTACATTGGCACAAGATTTAACGCAGGGTTTGTAAATAGAGCTTGTTCGTATTTGGGGTTAACGATTTAGCAAATAGGTTTATAAGTTAGCAGGTGTGCTGCTATGAGTAGCCCATGAATACTTTAATGTGTGAAGTCGAGGTTTGGTTTTTTCCATGATGGGTGTGATCTCGCGAACATAAGTGAAGTATATCAGGCGCCGCTTGGAAATTTGCTCACTGGCGTCGTAGTGCGCTACATCAGATGCCTCATGGCATGATATGTAGCGTATTGGTAATATTTAAAGTAAAATAGAATTATAAAACATTATTTTGGGGGCGTTATGAAAGCTTTGTTAGGTAGTTTAGCTAAGAAAATTAAAGGCGATCCTTTAGGAAGCGAGCAGTTAAGGGCTTTTATTTCTAGTAGTTCAAAAGATAGTGAAGTTATTACTTTGTCAAATGGCAAGAAGTACCGTGTTTCTACTTCTCCTAAAGAGAAAGCAGTTGCATGAATATAGCTTTTCCTGCTTTTTTTATTTTAGTACTAATAATTCCAGGTTTTATATTCCAAAATTCTTATGAAAAAGTAGAAAATACTAGCATAGAAAAAAAGCCATTTGATGTATCTTCATCCTTGGCTTTTTTTTATGCCTTAATTTTACATACTTTCTTAATTTATATTTTAGTACCTTTATTAGGCAACGAAATTAACTATGAAATTTGTCTAAAATTACTAACTGGTTCTAAATCTGTGTCGGAATCTGATTTAGAAATTGTAAGTGCTAGTATCCCTAAAATCATTTTATATTTTTCTAGTTCATTTTTACTTGCATATATTTTGGGAAAAATATTTCAAAAGCTAATTTTTCACTTTAATCCATATAAATCTTCCAGATATGCCTTCGATACGCCATGGTACTATGAGCTTACTGGAAAATTATCTGAAACTCAGGACGCAGAGTTAATCAAGTTATCTTGTTTAGTGGAGTCTAAAAATGTTTCCTTCTTATATTATGGTGTACTTGAAGATTTTTATCTTGATTCTAGTGGACAGCTAGATCGTGTTGTTTTATCCGATGCCATGAGAAGACCTATAGAGTCAGACAAATCTTCATCTACAGCTTCCCCAACTACGCGTTTTTACGAGATTAAAGGAGATAGGCTTATTCTCAAGTATGAAGACATTAAAAATATAAATATTGAATATCTTTATATTATTGAAGAAGAATAGGCAACCAACAAAACGTGTAGTAGCGCTGCTCCTTATTGGAGCACAAATGCGATTTATATATCGCGTATATACTTACTCATATAAACGTTATTCACAAAACAAACTTTTTTCGAATGCTTGCGCGGCATGTGAAGAGGGTCTGTCTTTATAGTGTAATTGGTATAATGGTCTTGATAACTCGACGTTATTTGGCTGTTCTAGCCGTGTTAATTTACCTAGCTGTACTAAATCCTCAGTGACTACGTTTGGCAATAAAGCGACCCCCATACCTTGTGCTACCGCCCTTGCTATCGCTTCATTACTTCCGAGCTGCATATTATTTTTTGCTGTAATGCCATGTTGCTGTAGTAATTTAACCGAGACCTCTAAAGTGCCCGAGCCTGGTTCGCGCAGTAGCCAAAACTGTTTGTTTAACCATGGTTTTAAGTCTTTCGTGGGCTTAAAGTTACTGGGTATAACTACACTCATTAAATCGTTTTGCCAGTGCTTACTTATAATATGTGGCTCGGTTGGTGTGCCCTCAACCAGTGCTAAATCGATGGTGCATTCAAGTAGTGCGTGCTCAATTTGCGCAGTATTAGCCACTTGTACTTCTACTTTTATATGTGGGTACTGCGCGCAAAATTTAGCTAAGTAAGGAGGCAGCCAATAGCTGGCAATGGTGGTGCTGGTGCCTATAACCAATGTGCCGCGCTTAAGCCCTGTGCGCGATTTAATATCTTCAATGGCGGCTTTTTCTATGGCAAAAATACTACGCGCATGTTCAAAAAGCGCTTGCCCGCCTTCACTTAAAGTGAGTTTTTTGCCTTTAGATGCACGTTCAATAAGTTGAATATTTAGTTGATACTCAAGCTCTTTTAAAGCCTTTGATACCGCAGGTTGGCTTATAAAAAGCGCCTCGGCTGCGCCTGAAAAACTACCAAGCTTTGCTACCGTATAAAACACCCTAAGTGCATGTAAATTCATTGCGCCTCTCAAATTACATAACCTTAAGTTATCGAATCATGATTTTAATATATTGGAGTTATATTTTGGCCTTTATTAAAATGAAGTCAACTAATTAGAGTTGTTTGATTGAGGGAATATTATGCTTAGCGCTATTAAAAATGGGTTACAGCCTTTAGGTGTTAACACTAAACAGTATGGTGACTCTCGCTGGTGGATTGGCATGTTACTGGTTATTGTACTTGCGGGCGTTTCTGTTGCGCTTAGTAAACTACCAATAATGCAAACTGCGCAATTTAGCTCACTCACCATTGGTATTGTGGTTGGTATTATTGTGGGTAACAGTATTTTTTCGCGTATAGCGACTCATACCGATGTGGGTGTTGATTACGCTAAAAGTATTTTGCTCAAAGCGGGCGTTGTGTTGTTTGGTTTTAGAATAACCTTTACGCAAGTCGCTGGCGTTGGTTGGAGTGGCTTACTAACCGACATTGTTATGCTTGTTGGTACATTTATATTAGCAATTCAACTAGGCAAACGTGTATTTAAGCTTGATGAGCAAACAACTATATTAATTGGCGCGGGTAGCTCTATTTGTGGCGCTGCAGCGGTGATGGCAACCGAGCCTGTTATAAAAGCACAGGCGCATAAAGTATCAGTAGCGGTAGCAACGGTGGTGGTGTTTGGTACGCTAAGCATGTTTGCCTACCCAATAATGTTTGAGTACATGGGATTGAGCGAGCACGCGTACGGTATTTTTGTAGGGTCAACCATTCATGAAGTAGCGCAAGTGGTTGCGGCGGGCACTGCGGTAAGCGCTAACGCGGCTGACACCGCAGTAATAGAAAAAATGCTAAGAGTGATGATGCTTGCGCCATTTTTAGTAGGTTTATCGTTTTGGCAAAGTAAAAAAAGAGCAAAAGCAGGTGATGCAGCAAGCAGTGAGGGCGATAAATCAGGTATTACTATCCCTTGGTTTGCGGTGTTATTTATAGTGGCAAGTGGTGTGCATTCACTCTCTATTATTCCTCAAGTGACTACAAACGCAGTTGTTTGGTTTGATAATATATTACTCACTATTGCGATGGTAGCTTTGGGTTTACGTACACATGTTGGGGCAATTCGCCAAGCGGGTATTAAACCGCTGTTACTGGCGCTGTGTTTATTTTTATTTTTAACGTTAGGCGGCTTTGCCATTAATATAGGTATTGCTGAGCTGTTTTAAACGTTATTTGGTAAAAGTTGATTGGCGGCTTAAATTGGCCAATCAACTTCGTTTAAGTTATCGAGTTGTGTACTTGTGTTTTTATTACCTTGCCACTTATTCGTGTAAATACCGTGCGGATCAAACTGCGCGGTTTGTTTTTGTATATTAAAATGCCTACCGCCACGCGGATCTACACCTACGCCCACTATGTATTGCCAGTTGCCCCAATTTGCGGCTACGTCGTAATCAATCAGTTGCTGTTCAAAATAAGCCGCGCCATAGCGCCAATCAAGGCAAAGTTCGTTAACTAAGCAGCTCGCTGCAACTTGCCTTGCTCGGTTTGATATATAACCAGTGGCATTAAGCTCATTCATAATGGCATTGACCAATGGGAAGGGTGTTGAGCCATTACACCATGCAGCAAATCGGTTTGGCATAAACGTTGTTAGGGGTTTGGTTTGCTTTTGACCTTTAAAGCTAAACAGCCTGTTGCCCGCATTGAGTGCATGCCATTTAAAATACTCTCGCCATAGCAATTCAAACTTAATCCAATAAGTAGATTCGTTTGCGATATGTTTATGTTCGTACTCTTCAACCGCTTTATAAACTTGCTGTGCACTTACACAGCCAAAGGCAAGCCAGGTACTAAATTTTGTGGTGTTATTAAAGCCATCAAGCTCGTTTCGAGTTATTTTATAGGTACTTGGCAGTAAGCCCGAAAAGTACTGCGCTAAATGAGCTTGCGCACTTTTAAATCCGCCGTGCATTATCGCGTTGTTGTCATCAGTATGTTCAGTAAGCTCAATTGGTTTGGCCGCACATAATGTTATAGGTTGAGGGAGTAAACCTTCAGGTAACATTGAGAGAGTTATAGGTATATTGGCTGCCTCTACCTTTTTACGAAACGGCGTAAAGCTTTTAGGCAGCTCGTTTAAATTAAAAGGTAGGTCGCTTTGTTTAAATAGGGTGTCTTGCAGCACGCCTGTAAATTCTGTATTTGGGCAATGCGCTTTAAGTAAACTTATTTGGCGTTGCTCGTACAAACCGATTTGCTTGCTAAATACAACTTCATCAATGTTTAGATCATTTATACGCGCTTTTAAAAGCGCTATTGGTTCACCTTCAAGCACGTGCAGTGTTTGTCCGCGTTCAATAAGCGTCTGCTGTAGCTCAAATAAGCTTTGCATTAAAAACTGTTGTTTATGCACGCCATATGGTTTTTGTTGGTAGTTATTATTTTTGAACCAATGCGGATTTATTACAAATACAATATCGAGTGCGCATTGCTGCGACGCAAGGTCACTAAAAATAGTGTTGTCAGTGAGGCGTAAATCGTTTTGTAGCCAATATAAAATGCGTTTGCTCATAGGTTTGCTCAGGTTTTTTTAATCATTAACTTTACGAAGCAAAAGCGGGTAGGGATTAGTTTTGAGATGGTTAATAGACTTTTAAAAAGAGGCGATTATTAAACCGCCTCTTAGCTTATTGAAGTATTGTTTTTAAATAGCTGATTTTTGCTCTGCTATCCAATCGTTTATTACATCCTCAAGTACTGACATAGGCAATGAACCTTGGCCAATAACGGTGTCGTGAAAGCTGCGAATATCAAATTTAGCGCCTAGTTCTTTTTCAGCTTTTGCGCGTAGTTCGCGTATTTTTAGCTCCCCCATTTTGTACGAAAGCGCTTGGCCAGGCCATGAAATATAACGATCTATTTGATCCTCCACCGCGCTTTGTGGCAATGCAGTGTGATCTGCTAAGTAGTCTATTGCCTTTTGGCGGCTCCAGCCAAATGCATGAATACCTGTATCAACCACTAAACGCACTGCGCGCCACATTTCGTAACCTAAACGACCAAAGTCGCTGTATGGGTTTTGATAAAAGCCGGCTTCTTTACCTAAGCGTTCAGTGTAAAGTGCCCAGCCTTCGCCAAATGCTGAGTGGCTAAGTGTGCGTCTAAACTCAGGTACGTCTAACTCCATTGCAATGGCGTTTTGTAAATGATGCCCTGGTATTGCTTCGTGAAGGCTAAGTGCTTCTAAATTATATAAGGGCTGTAGTTTAGGTGTTGAGGCTAAAAAGTAAGTACCCGGTGAGCGATTATCAGACGGTGGCATATAAAAAGCGCCACGACTCGCTGAGCCTTTTATTGTAAAGGTGTTACGCGGTAAATGATTAAAGTAGGTTGGTAATTTGCCATACATTTTTTGCGTAATAAAGGCTGTTTTTTCAAGCAGGTCTTGTGCGTCTGTTGCGTAAAATTGCTCATCGGTTGCTAAAAACTCTAAAAATTCAGCATACGTGCCATCAAAACCTACTTTATCAATGATGTTTTGCATTTGCGTTTTTATACGCGCCACTTCTTTTAAGCCAAGCTCGTGTATTTGCTTGGGTGTTGCATTGGTTGTGGTGTAATAATTTACCGCATATTTATAATACTCAAGCCCACCTTTAACGCTTGAAATACCTGGCTCTGCTCTGCAGTTAGGCATGTAATCGTTTTCAAAAAAGTCGTAAAAGTGCTGATAAGCCGGGACTACTTTTGAGCTAATTAAGGCTTTTGCTTTGTTTTGGTATGTGGCCTTTTGCTCTGCTGTAAACGTATTTGGTATACGTGTAAAAGGCTCGTATAAGGCGCTATTTTCAGGTTGCTTAACTATATGAGCGTTAATGCTCTGGCTGTAATTTTCAAATGTTTTGCAGTAGTGGGTGTAACCCTTTTCAATGCCTTCCTTCATCAAGTTAATGTTTTCTTGATTAAAGCGAGGATAGTCGGCAAGACTTACTAAAAATGCGTTGTAATCATCAGGCGTTAAAAATGCCATATTAGCCGGTGCTTCGGCAAAGTAGGTATGCCAGCCACTTAAAAAGTTAACCTGAAAATACTTATCTTGAAAAAGGTAACTTTGCTGCTCTGTTTCACGCTCGTATTTAAATAAGCGGTAGTTCATTAGTTGCGAGCAGCTCAGCGTTTTAGGATCTATTTTACTTAAGCTTTTTAATACATTGTTATTGTAAGCTTGGCGCTTTGCAATGGCTTGCTCGCTCCAACTTGGTAGTGTGCCACTGGGTTTCCAACCGTCTGGGTCGGTACGAAAGAATATTTTTTCGGCTTTTGCATTTTGCCAGTGGCTATCAATAATCGTTTTTAAGTCACTGTTACTATCGGCAATGCTTGGCAGTGATGTAACTGCTAAGCAAATAGCTAAAATACTTTTTTTAAACATAGTCATCCATTTATTGCGCGTTAATTTTTATTAGTTTTCGCGTATTTATCGTTTTTGTTTTTAATATAGTACCAAGTTAACTTTATTAATGCGCTTAATTTTATAACCTGTAACTATTGGTTTTTCTTTTTGATTGAACAAATTTCACCGCTGAAGTGAGTGGCGCACTAGTTTATTGTTTTATCAGCGTTTAGAATGATTAAAACTAATTATATAAAGGTCGTCATGTTTAATAAAGTAATAGCGCTGATTGATGAAGCGAATAATCAAGATCCTAATAGTGAACAACACAATGGCGAAAATTTCCCAAAAGAAAGTTTATACGCCTTACGCATGAGCGAAATGCTAACTCGCTTTAAACCCGATGCCGATGAACTTATGCAAATTGCAGTGCGCGGGCAGCATATTCAGCGTTGGAAGTCGCCACGTAGCGATTTCGAAATGAACAAGCAGGGTTATCATCAGTGGCGCAGTGCTCTTTATATATTTCATGCAAGTAGTGTTGTTGCGCTTATGCAGCAAGCTGGTTACGGTGAGACTGAGCAAAACCGTGTTTACGATGCGGTTGCTAAAAAAGATATTAAACGTAACCCAGACAGCCAATTAGTAGAAGATGTAGCAAGCCTTGTATTTATTGAGCATTACATGCTTGGTTTTGCCAATGCAAAGCCAGATTACAATGAAGAAAAATGGATTGGTATAATTCGTCGTACTTGGCAAAAAATGTCTGATGAAGCGCATGAGTTTGTACTTGCAGGTAATATTACATTACCCGCACCTTTAGTTGGGCTTATTCATAAAGCACTTGAATAAATAATAAAAGTATAAAAATAAAAAAGGAATTTTAAATGTATTGCCCTAGAACTAATACGCCACTTGAGCCTTTACTTGTTGGCGGTTTTACTGTTTTTACGTCAGCTCAAGGCGGCGTATTTTTTGATAACAGCCAAATTTTTAAATTTAGCTCGCCAGAGTTAAAGCACGGTCAGGTGTTGCTAAAGCATTTGAGTGAACATAGCGAGAGTGAATACGATGTATCGCTACGAATTAATTGCCCAAAGTGCAAAAAAATTGTAATGATGCGCAGGTATTTTTCGCCAGTAAAGGCCGTCGAAATAGACGAATGCCCAGGCTGTGCGGGCATATGGCTTGATAGTGGCGAGCTGGCAAAAATACACGAAAACCACCTAACGCCCCGAGAGCGAAAGCTATTAGCACATGAAATGGCAACCAATCATGGCTTTATAACTATTAAATCACCTACTTCTAGGTTTATGCCAACTAATAAAAATAAAAGTGCACATGAAGCCACGGTGGAAAACTTAGTGCGCTTAGCTTTACTTGGTTTGTAACTCTTAATAACATATTAAAACAAAAACGGCGTACTAAAAAGTATGCCGTTTTTATTGTAATAAACTAACTCTTAACGAATTTATTTATTACGGTTTTCTTTAGCAAATGCACGTATTTTACGTTTTTGCGACAGTGTTACTTTATTAACACGACCAGCAAATGGGTTTTCACCTTCTCTAAATTCAATTTTGATTGGGGTGCCCATAATTTTAAGCGCTTTACGGTAATAGTTCATCAGGTAGCGTTTATAGCTATCTGGTAAATCTTTAACTTGGTTACCGTGAATAACAATACGTGGTGGGTTATAACCACCGGCATGTGCATATTTGAGCTTAACACGACGACCTCGAACAAGTGGCGGCTGGTGATCGGCTTGAGCCATGTCCATAATACGGCGTAACATTGCTGTACTAATACGTTTAGTCGCTGATTCATACGCTTCGTCAACAGACTCAAACAAATGACCAACACCTGTACCGTGTAGTGCAGATATAAAGTGTAAGCGTGCAAAGTCAATAAAGCCTAAACGGCGATCGAGCTCTGATTTAATACGATCTTTAACGTAATCGTCTAAGCCATCCCATTTGTTCACGGCAATAACCAATGAACGACCTGAGTTAAGAGCAAAGCCAAGTAAGCTTAAATCTTGATCTGAAATACCATCGCGAGCATCAACAATTAATAACACAACGTTACAATCTTCGATTGCTTGGAGCGTTTTAATTACTGAGAACTTTTCAACAACGTCGCTTACTTTTTTACGCTTACGAACACCTGCGGTGTCAATTAACACATACTCTTTTTCATTTCGAGTCATCGGAATGTAGATAGAGTCACGTGTTGTGCCTGGCATATCGTATACAATTACACGCTCTTCACCTAATATGCGGTTTGTAAGTGTAGACTTACCAACGTTAGGACGACCAATAATTGCAAGCTTTACAGGTTTGTCTGCAAATGCTTGGTGATCGGTATCGCTGTCTTCATCTTCTTCGTAAAGATTAATAAGCTCTTCGTCATCGCCTGTTACGTCTTCGTCTTGTGCAGCTAATTCAGCAATAAGCGGCTGAAGTGTTTGCTCAAGTAATAACGTAATACCACGGCCATGCGATGCAGCAATATGATGTATTTCACCTAATGATAATTGGTAAAATTCAGCACAGTTTGAATCTGCATCAATACCATCGGTTTTATTAGCAACAACAAAACACTTTTTATCTTGCTTGCGCAAGTGATTAGCAATTGCTTGGTCAGCGACGGTCATACCTACACGAGCATCTACTAAAAACAGAACAATGTCGGCTTCTTCAATGGCTAGCAGAGATTGATCTGCCATTTCGATTTCGATGCCTTCTTCTGAGCCATCAATACCGCCCGTATCTACCACGATAAATTCATAGCCATCGTAACTAGCTTGGCCATATTTTCTATCTCGTGTTAAACCTGGAAAATCGGCTACGAGTGCATCACGAGTACGTGTTAAACGGTTAAATAATGTGGACTTGCCCACATTGGGTCGCCCAACTAGAGCGATCACGGGAAGCATAAACTACCTCTTTAAAAAACAACAAAAGGCTTCGCAGTGCGAAGCCTTACAAAAAACCTTTTAGTGTTAGTGACTTAGTTTGGTATTTTTACCACACTAACTTCACCATCACGGGTGTATAAAATTAACTTGTCGTCGGCAACAACGGGCTCAACAAAAAAGCCTGAGCTGTCAAAGTCTTCACGAGATACTAGCTCGCCAGTTTCTTTATTTAGCCAATGCAGGTTACCTTCTTGGTCGCCTATAGCCAAATGGCTACCTGCAACAGTAGGGCCTGTTAGGTACCAACCACGTAGAGCGGGTTGGCTCCAACGTTCAATACCTGAATCTTTATCTAATGCGTAAATAACACCATCGCTATCTACTAAATAAATTGTTTGTGCATCCATCGCAAGGTCGCGGTAGCTGCTGTATTCACGTTTCCATACAACATTGCCAGAGCGAATATCAACAGCAGCTAAGTTGCCGTTATACGCAATAGCGTAAGCATATGGGCCACTAATAAGTGGTTGAGTGTCTACGTCAACTAGGCGTTCAAATTCTGATGCGCCTTTGGCAACCGCAATTTCTGCGCTCCATGCTGAGTAACCACTGTCTGAAATTAATACGCTTAGCTTACCTGTTTCTAGGCCAACTAATACACCACCGTTAGCAACGGTTGGCGAGCTTTGTCCGCGTAATGTTAGTGGTGGAACTTCTTGTTCAAAGTTCCAACGCTCTTCGCCTGTATCTGGGTGAAGTGCTAACAGTTTACCTGAGCCTAAATTAGCAAATATTAAGCCATCGCCAGCTGTCGGTTTAGACAGTGATTCGCCTGGTACATTTTTACGCCAAACTTCTTCACCGGTTTCGCGGTCAAGGGCAATAATAAAGCCGTGTTCAGAACCTATATAAATTTTACCATAGGCTTGCAAAATACCACCTGATAATTTTGCATTACCGTTATCAGCCCATGGCCAAAACGATAAATCTTGGCGTACGTCGGTTTCCCACTTGGTATCGCCATTAGCAAGCGAAAACGCTTCTACTTGGCCTTCGCGGCTAGCAACGTATACGGTATCTTTATAAACAGCGGGTGTTAAACGAGAAAAATAATGCTCTACGCCATCACCTACAGATTCTTGCCAAACAACGTCAGTTTCAAATTGGTTTACAATTTCAGGAAGTACGAGCTCTTCTTCATCATCACTCGATGAACAACCCATCAATGTTGCCATACATAGGGCAAGGGCTGCTGTTGTTAATTTTTTCATGCCTAAAACCTTATGCCGCTGGGCTAGTTACTGCTAGGTCATCTAACTTAATTTGTAATAGTGGATTACTTGTTAATCCACCCGCATCTATTGCTGCTTGATATGCAGTACGTGCTTGATCTTTATTACCTTGCTCAGAGTAAATATCGCCTTTAAGTTCGGCAACGTTTGCGTTGAATGCTTCAGGTAATGGTGCATTTAATGTCGTTAATGCATCGTCATATTTAGTTTGCGCAATTTGAATACGCGCTAAACGTGTAATCGCAATTGCTTTTAATTCTGTGTTTGATGTATTAGACACTATCCAGCTTAGCTTTTCGCCAGCTACGTCTAGCTTTTGTGCTTCTACTGCATCTTTTGCTGCTACAAATGCTGCAAGTGTTGCGTAGTTTGTATCTTTATTTTCGCTAATAAACGCATCAGCTGAAGATAATACATCATCGCTTTGAACAAGTGTTGTATATGAATCTGATGCTTTTTCAGCTGTCGTAATTTGGTTTTGGTTATATGCTTTCCAGCCATATAAGCCACCTAGGCCAACAAGTATACCTAGCGCAAGTGAAATGCCGTTTTCACGGAAAAAGCGTTTAATGGCTTCTGCTTGTTGTTCTTCTGTTGAATAAATGTCCATTCTTACCTCTAATGTTCGCTTAGCCGTTAATAAGCTCAGCTAATAGCGCTTTAGCTTGTTCTAATTCTAATGTGACTTGTTCTTTACGCTCGCGTAAATACTTGATGGTCACAACGCCTTTTTCTAATTCATCTTCGCCAATAATCACTGCAACAAGTGCATCGCTTTTATCAGCACGTTTTAATTGTTTTTTAAAGTTGCCGCCACCCGCATGTACCATAACGCGCAAACCTGGTACGTCTTTGCGTAGTTGCGCTGCAATTGCAGGAGCTTGAATACTTGCTTTGTCGCCCATTGCTGCTAAATATACATCAGCATTGCGACGAATGTCACCTACGCACTCAAGTGCTTGTAGTAATAACACTAAGCGCTCTAGACCCATTGCAAAACCAACTGCTGGCGTTGCTTTACCACCAAGTTGTTCAACTAAGCCATCGTAACGTCCGCCAGCACATACAGTGCCTTGTGCGCCTAAACTGTCGGTTACCCATTCAAATACAGTGCGGTTGTAGTAGTCTAAACCACGTACTAACTTTTCATTAACCGTATATGAGACGCCAGCCGCGTCTAAACGTTCACATAAATTTTCAAAATGTTCTTTTGATTCAGCATCTAAATTTTCAGACAATTTAGGCGCGTCAGTTAAAATTGCTTGTACGTCTGGGTTTTTGCTATCAAGTACGCGTAATGGATTTGAATACATACGGCGTTTTGAATCTTCATCAAGCACATCAAGGTGTTGCTCAAGGTAGGCTACTAGCGCATCACGGTAATCTGCACGCGCTTCGTTAGACCCTAAAGAATTTAGCTCTAAACGAACGTGGTCAGTAATACCAAAGGCTTCCCATAGCTGCGCGGTTAATAAAATAACTTCTGCGTCTATGTCGGCTGTAGCAATACCAAATGTTTCTAAACCAAATTGGTGAAACTGACGGTAACGACCTTTTTGCGGACGCTCGTGACGAAACATTGGACCCATGTACCAAAGGCGTTGTTCTTGGTTGTATAGTAAGCCATTTTGGTTGCCAGCACGTACGCATACTGCGGTGCCTTCTGGGCGAAGTGTTAATAAGTCGCCATTGCGATCGGCAAAGGTGTACATTTCTTTTTCTACTATATCGGTAACTTCACCAATAGAGCGTTTAAATAAGTCGGTTGATTCTACAATAGGAAAACGAATTTCTTGATAACCGAACGATGCTACTGTCTCGCGTAAAATGTTTTCTACTTTCTGCCAAACTTGTGTATCGCCCGGCAGACAATCGTTCATACCGCGAACTGCCTGAATTTGTTTTGCCACTGCTAAATCCTAAATGCTGTTTTTGTGTAATAAAAAATGCTTACACAACAAGAATGCTAAAAATTGACCTGACATTATAGCGTTTTGGCTATAAAGGTAAACGCCAAACACCGCTGTTTGGCGCTTTATGCGGTATTTATTCGACTATTTTTATGTCAATCGGTGTTTGGCTCTGCTTTTTCTCTATAAAGTCGCGTACATAACCCTCAAGCTGGTCAACAATGTTGTTGTTATCAATGCGCGCTTTTTGGCGTTCGCCATTTATATACAAACCAGAACGACGGTTTGCACCGGCAAGCCCTATATCACTAACCAGTGCTTCACCTGGTCCATTTACAACGCAACCAATTACCGAAACAGACATAGGTTCGATAATATCCTCTAAGCGCTCTTCAAGTTGGTTCATGGTGCTTACCACATCAAATTCTTGGCGTGAGCAGCTAGGGCAGGCAATAAAGTTAATTCCACGCGAACGAATGCGCAATGAATTTAAGATATCAAAGCCGACTTTAATTTCTTGAACAGGATCGGCAGCAAGTGATACACGCAGGGTATCGCCAATACCTTCGGCAAGAAGCATACCTAAACCTACTGCAGATTTAACAGAGCCTGAGCGCATGCCGCCCGCTTCGGTAATACCTAAATGCAGTGGTTGGTCTATTTCTTTAGCGAGTAAGCGATATGCTCCTACAGCTAAAAATACGTCAGACGCTTTTACTGATATTTTAAATTGGTCAAAATCAAGGCGGCGCAATATATCTACATGGCGCATTGCTGATTCTAATAAGGCTTCTGGTGTTGGTTCGCCGTATTTTTCTTGTAAGTCGCGCTCTAGTGAACCGCCATTTACACCAATACGAATAGGAATGTTATGCTCGCGTGCTGAGTCTACTACGGCTCTAATACGCTCTTCACTACCTATATTACCCGGGTTTATACGCAGGCAGTCAACGCCGTATTTTGCCACTTTTAAGGCTATACGGTAATCAAAGTGAATATCAGCTACTAGCGGAATAGTCACTTGTTCTTTAATACTTTTAAACGCCTCAGCAGCGTCCATAGTCGGTACTGATACGCGAACTATGTCGGCACCGGCAGCTTGTATTGCCTGAATTTGTGCAACAGTTGCATCAACATCCATGGTGTCGGTGTTAGTCATTGATTGCACAGCAATAGGGGCGCCGTCGCCAATAGGGACGTTACCTACATTGATACGGGTGGATTTTCTGCGTTTAATTGGAGATTCTGAAAACATAGCGACTACTCTGCTAGTGGTAATGTAAATTTGGCTAAACGGTTTTTAGGAAATGCAGAAACATCTACAGGTTCGCCGTTTAAAGTAATGTCTACAGCGTCATGCTTACCAAGCACAACTGAAAAAGGAGGCGTGCCACTTACGGTCATAATGTAGCCTGCTTTTTTAACACCGAATGCTATTTTTTCGCCTTCGCCGTCGTAAATTTCAACCCAACTTTCGCCGTTAAAGTTCATAACAATTGTACTGCTTGCATCTTCTTGGCTTGCGTTGTTAGAAATAACAGGAGCAGTTTCTGTTACTGCTTCTGGGCCTGTTGATATTTCAGTAGGCGTATTTTGCGATTCTAATAATGATTCGTCGTCAATGTCGGCTTGTTGCTGTTGCTCTGAAATACTGGGTTGAGCGGCTTGGCGCTCGCTCATTTTTGAGTTGGCAACATTTATGTTACTGGTTTGCTCTTCAATAGGTGTCGCGTTTTGCCAAAACCATAAAGCAGATGAGCCAATAACAATCGCTAAAATTAAATAGCTAAAAAACATTAAGCGACTGTCGTTTGCTTCTTTTTCTGTTCGGCGTGAAAAGCTCTGCATATTAGCGGGCTTAGTCGGCTCTGGTGGTGCGGGCATCATCGCTAAAATAGGTGTGCTATCTACTTTTAATTCACGGCAATAATTTTTTATATAGCCTTTAACAAAAGTGATAGGGCCGAGTAATGCAAATTCATCATTTTCAAGGCGTTTAATTTGAAGTTCAGACAGCTTTAACGGTGCAGCAATAGTCGCTATGCTAACGTTCGCTTGCTCTCTATGATTTTTTAATATTTGGCCTACAGTTGGCTGTTCGCTCTGTGTTTGCGTATTTTCTTCATTCATAATTTGTATGAGTCTGGATCCACTAGTAAAAGTCTATGCCCTGGTTTTAGTGCTATATCAGGACTTAATTTATTCCATCGCATTAATTCATCAATTAATACATGCCGCTGGGTAGCTATATCGTAAAGGGAATCGCCAGCTTTAATTTCGTAATAAACATTTGGATCGTTTAGGTATATTTTACTTCCATTCATTACCCGATCCGACTCTTTTAAACCATTCCATTGCAGGAGTTTTTGTAGTTTAACATTGTATCGCACCGAAATGCTAAATAGGTTTTCACCAACAGCAATTACGTGAAATGGCACGCGTAAAGGCGATACTTTAGGGTTAAGCATTGGGAGCTCTGTTTTTTGAACTGCCTCGTAACTTTTAAATTCAATATCAGCATCATTTTTATAGTTGCTGTTTTCAAATACGGTTGTATTTTTAGTCGCCTCGTAGAATACCACGTCGCTACTATTTTTTTGATTAGTAACTGCCGGAGCCGGTGCCGAATTACTGTAGTTACTAGTTTGCTGCGAATTAAACTGACCTGTTTTAGGTGCGCCAAACGAAATTATTGTAACTTCGTCATCGGCTTTAGTTGGTTGCTTTGCTACTACAGGCGCTTTTTGAGGTTTGTTAGCGGGCTTCGCTTTTTCAGGCACGGTTACTATAGAATCAGCAGAGTCGTGTTCAGTAGTAAGTGCAAGCATGACAGCTGATGTATTGGTAGGTTTGCTTGGTGCGATAGCTTTAGGAGTCACTACTTCAAGAGTGTCTACTTTAGAGGCGCTCACTTTAGGTGCATCTACTTCTTGATCTGTTACTTGTTTTGCTACTACGGCTTTTTCGTCGGCTTGCTTAGTGCCTGCGCTTTGCGCTGCCTCAGCTAGCTGTTCTCTTGCTATAACTGGGTTTACATCTTGGCTATTTACTGCTGCGATTTTTGTATCTGTTTTTTGCTCAGCTTTTATTACTAAGCTTGTTGAGCCATCTTGCGATGAGCGCTTTTTTCTAATCACTTTTATTTTTGGCTTTGAACTAACGTGTGCACCGCTTTCGTCATTTTTTAGTTCTTTTAACTGCGCTTTACGGTATTTTTCGCGGAGTATTTCAAACTCATTAAAACGTGTTCTTTTTTCTTTTAGTGCATAGGCTTCGTCGCTTGTAGAATAAGTTTGTAAAATAGTGCTGGAGATTTTTTCAGCCTCTTCTATTCTGCCCATTCTGTTTTTTACAAGGTAGCTAAGCATTAATGCACGAGAAGATACTCGACCTGTGCTTTCGTAGCGTTTTAAAAGTTCACTGGCTTTGTACAAGTCGCTTTTAGCGTAATACAAAGCAGCTAAGCTTATTAATGTAGATGTACGCTGAGAGCTATGATTAAGTGCTTGTTGAAAGTAGCTTTCTGCATTTTCAAAGTCATCAAATTCAATGGCACATAAGGCTAAGTTCTCATAGCTTTCGGCAACGCGAATATAAGTAGGTACTTCAATGGCTTTTAAAAACTGATCAGTAGCGCGATCGTATTCATCAATACCACATAAAAACACACCGTAGTTATTAAGGGTATTAGGATCGTCTGGTTTGATTTCAAGTGCTTTTTGGTAGGCTTTATCAGCTCGCGGGTTTTCGCCCACTTGTTGATAGTAATAAGCAAGAGAGTAATGTACTTCAGGTAGGTCAGGAGCAAATGCCGCTGCGCGTTCTAAATTGTATTTGGCTTGAGAGTTATTACCCGTTTTTAAATACTGTAGGGCTAAAGCAATTCGTGTGCGTGCTGCGCCAGTATTATTAATTTTATTTTCGACGACGGGTTTATTGCTGCCGTTATAACTACTTTCGCTAACACAGCCACTTAGGGCAAGTGTTGATAGTGTTATAGCAAGTATAGATTGCATTACCTTATCTCTTTATTTTTAGTCCATGGCGCCTATCTTACCTAAAACCTTTATTCTTGCATCATTTATTTAAAAATAAACAACTTAACTGCCCTATATGACTTATTCACATAGGGCAGTTACAGATTATGCTTGGTGGATATTAACGCTAATTGCGTTATCGTCACGCATTTTCTTTTTAGCTAAACGTTTAGTACGGTCAACTACGTCACCTACTAATTGTCCGCAAGCGGCGTCAATGTCGTCACCGCGAGTACGGCGCACAATACAGGTAACACCCGCTGCTTGTAATACTTTTGAAAAACGGTCGATACGGCTATTGCTTGAGCGAGTGTATTCGTTACCCGGAAACGGGTTAAACGGAATAAGGTTGACCTTACAAGGTGTGCCTTTTAACGTTTGCACTAATGCATGCGCCTGATCGGTGCTGTCGTTAATACCATTAAGCATAACGTATTCAACTGTTACATCTTTATTGGCTTTTGAACCGTCGATATAACGACGACACGAGGCCAAAAACTCTTCAATAGGGTACTTTTTATTAACCGGTACTAAAATATCACGCAGGGCGTTATCTGGTGCGTGAAGTGATATAGCCAGTGCTACGTCAATTTTCTCTTTTAATAAATCAAGAGCAGGCACAACCCCTGAAGTACTTAATGTTACGCGGCGCTTAGATAAACCAAAGCCCCAATCGTCCATCATTAGTTCCATTGCTGGCACTACGTTTTTAAGATTAAGTAAAGGCTCGCCCATACCCATCATTACAACGTTAGTTACTGGGCGCTTTTCGCTATGACCATCAAGGCCAATATCTTTAGCTACACGCCAAACTTGGCCAATAATTTCAGATACTTTTAAGTTACGGTTAAAGCCTTGTTGCGCAGTAGAACAAAAAGTACATTCAAGCGCACAACCTACTTGTGATGATACACATAAAGTAGCGCGCTCTTTTTCAGGGATCCAAACAGCTTCTACTTCTTGGCCGCCTTCAAGAATAAGTGCGTACTTAATAGTACCGTCGCTTGCTTGTTGGCGAACGGTGATTTCTGGCGCAACAATTTCGCACTCAGCTTTAAGTTTTTCTTTAAGCTTTTTGTTTACGTTGCTCATATCGTCGAAGTTGTCTACGCCAAAATGATAAATCCATTTCATCACCTGGTCACTACGAAACGGCTTTTCACCGAACGATGCAAATAACTCGCGCATTGCTTCTCGGTTTAAATCTAATAAGTTAATCTTTTTTTGCTCGGTCATGAAACAACCTCAATCGGTGACGGTGGAGATAAAATTTACGAGGACGAATTGTACACAATTCACTCAGTTTAATCATTAAGTAAAACATCAACAAATACACTGACAAATACTTTACGTAATGACTAAAAAAGGGCCCGAAAGCCCTTTTCATTTTGTTAACGAGTTCGAATTAACGAGTACGTGAACAAAGCTCTTCGTCAGCGAAGAAGTACGCGATTTCGCGAGCAGCAGATTCAACAGCGTCAGAACCGTGAACAGCATTTTCGTCGATGCTATCAGCGTAGTCTGCACGTAAAGTGCCAGCTAGTGCTTCAGCAGGGTTAGTAGCACCCATGATTTCACGGTTTTTAAGAACAGCGTTTTCACCTTCAAGAACTGTAACCATTACTGGACCAGATGTCATGAAAGATACTAAAGCACCGAAGAAAGGACGTTCGCTATGTTCTGCGTAGAAACCTTCAGCTTTCTCTTGTGAAAGGTGAACCATTTTAGCTGCAACGATTTTAAGGCCAGCAGACTCGAAACGGTTGTAGATAGCGCCAATGTGGTTTTTAGCTACTGCATCAGGTTTTACGATTGAAAAAGTACGTTCTAAAGCCATCTTTATGCTCCAATAATTTTAAGTAAAAGTGTGAATATTAACGGGCGCAAATTATACGCGTTTTAAGTGAAAAATCCTAATTTTATTAAAAACCAGTTTGATTGCAGTTTTGTGATCTCGATCAAAAGCAAATTGCTAATCGTACTTATACTGCCGCGCTTATAAATTAATTAATCATACAACTGGCTTAAAGCCAGTTCGCTGTATGGAGCGCACATGTTACCAGCTATCTCTTCAACGCCTTTTATTCCTGAATTACTATGCCCTGCCGGCAGTTTAAAAAACATGCGCTACGCGTTTGCTTATGGCGCAGATGCGGTTTATGCAGGGCAGCCTCGCTATAGTTTGCGTGTGCGTAATAATGAATTTGACCTAGACACTCTGCAAATAGGCATTAATGAAGCTCATCAGCGAAATAAGAAGTTTTATGTGGTATCAAATATTGCGCCGCATAACGCGAAAGTTAAATCGTACTTACGTGATATAGAGCCTGTTATTGCAATGAAACCTGATGCGCTAATTATGTCAGACCCTGGTTTAATTATGCTTGTTCGTGAAAAATGGCCTGCTATGCCTATTCACTTATCAGTACAGGCGAATGCGGTAAATTATGCGAGTGTACAATTTTGGGCAAAGCAGGGGATTGAACGCGTTATTTTGTCAAGGGAGCTATCACTCGAAGAAATAACCGAAATACGGACACTCTGCTCAAACACCGAACTTGAAGTGTTTGTACATGGTGCGCTTTGTATGGCGTATTCAGGGCGTTGTTTACTTTCGGGCTATATTAACAAACGCGATCCAAATCAAGGTACGTGTACTAACGCATGTCGCTGGGATTACGATGTAAAACCAGGGGTTGAAAACGAAACGGGCGAAATGGTGCATAAAATTGACCCCAAACAGGTGATTCCTACACTAGGCCAAGGCGCGCCAAGTAGCGAAGTATTTATGCTTGAGGAACAAGGCCGCCCTGGCGAGTATATGCCTGCGTTTGAGGATGAACACGGCACGTATATTATGAATTCAAAAGATTTACGCGCCGTACAATACGTAGAGCAGTTAACAAAAGTGGGTGTACATAGTTTAAAAATAGAAGGGCGTACTAAGTCATTTTATTATGTAGCGCGTACTGCACAGGTATATCGCAAAGCAATCGACGATGCTGTTGCGGGTAAACCATTTGATACTAACTTATTTAAAACTCTCGAAAACCTAGCGCATCGTGGTTACACCGAAGGCTTTTTAAAACGACATGCTCACCAAGATTATCAAAACTATGAATACGGTCATTCGGTATCAACTAAGCAGCAATTTGTGGGAGAAGTACTTGGGCGCTGCGAAAATGGTTTAGTTAAAATAGACGTTAAAAATAAATTTTGCACAGGGCATTCACTCGAACTCATGACACCGCAAGGTAATATTACTTTTAAGCTTGAATATATGGAAAACAAAAAGGGTGAAAGTATTAACGATGCTAAAGGCTCTGGTCACATTGTAAAAATCCCCTTAGATGATGCCATTAACTTAGAACACGCTATTTTAATGCGTAACCTTGAGACACACCAAGATACCCGTAATCCATTTAAACAAGCTGTTTAGCTACAGCTTAATATAGTTTTTTAAAAAAACTCGGGATTATAAAAACCCCGAGTTTGCGACTTTATTTAAAATAATATTAATTACTTTTCAAGCTGCTTTAGCTTATCTCTTCGCTCTTTACGTTTTTGTTTTAATGTTTTGCTTGCATGTTTTTTAGGTTTTTCTTTACTCATTACAAATAACTCCAATTAAATATATAAAATTAATAAATAAAAATTGAAATGATTTACTCTATATTTCCTCCTTAATATTTATGGCTATTATTTCCCAAAGATAGGATTCCCCAGCTTCTTTATATTCAATAATATGATTTATTTTATGCCCTAAAAGAGCGACCCCAAGAGGAGAGTGAAATGATACGTCACTAATAAAGTGCCTTCGTTGGCTTGGAGGCACTAAAGTTATACGGCGTTTAAAACCGGTGGTTATATTTTTAATAACCACCGTGCTATTAATTTGTACATGCGGATTGAATTTTGACCAAGGCCGCTGTGAATACTCGACTTCTTGTAGCAAATACGCAAGCTTTAACGGCTGTACTAGTACCGCTGCATCTGAGAAGTCATTTTTAGACAGGAAAGGTTTTTTACGCTCGAACAGAAAAGAAAGCACGGACTAATCCCCACAAAAACTAAATCGAATTTAAATATATAAAGGTACAGTGTAACTGCCGAGTGTAAGGGTTACACTCGGCTTAAATTCCGAAGATGGTATTTGTTTTTAGCAGGTATGTGATTAAAGTAAGCATATTATCCTCTTTGTTTAAATCAATCATATTGAGTTAAAAAATAAAGTCAATTGAGTTTTAGGTTAAAAAACATTTTGACGGTAAAATAATAGTTTAATAGCTATCTTTTATGCTTTTATAAACTCGTTTTTTCTCACTAAAATGTTGTAATGCCTGCGTGTTAATTTCTCACTATGAATTGAAGCTAAACGACTAAATGATTAAGTGCTATTTATGGGATCTATAGTGTCATTTATGCCTGTTTATAATATTTATAGATTAAATATACTGGTGCTGTTGTTTATTAAAGTGTGATTATGTGAAGCTTAAGCTGTTTATTTTATAGAGTGAAATTAGGTGTTGGGTAACAGTTTTATAGTGGCCACGTTCTCTATCACTTAACCTTTATGTAATAGTCATTGCATTCAACAATGTTAAATAACCACTTCTTATTCGGGTTTATCAAAGTAAATTATAAAGGGTCTCATTTATATGTGGATAATTTTTGCATTACTCGCCACTGTTTTTTTTGGTGCACGAGGAATAATGTATCAATGGACGTCGCAGAAAAAAATTAACCGTAATCTATTATTGTTCGGTGTTTTTTTTGTGGGGTTTATAATTAGTGCGCTAGGTACTGTGGTTTTTGAGCACACATGGTACGGCTGGGCAGATATTACGGTTGGACTTGCTTTAGGTTTTGGATCTTTTGCGGCCAATGGGTTTTTGCACAAAGGGTTTTCGGTTGGGAAAGCATCTTTAATTAGTATTCTATCGGGGTTAACGCCTTTATTTGTGCTTTTATTTGCCTTTTTACTATGGCATGAAACCTTAACAACGATTCAATTAATTGGCTTTTTTATTATTTTTGGCGGCCTTTATATTATTCGCTACTCCAGCGATATCTCATTGAGTAACTTACAAGGCGCGCAATGGGGGTTACTGGCTGCACTATCCTTTGCATTTAATGATTTAATGGGCAAGCAATCAACGCTCCTTGAAGCTGATACGTTTGCAACTTTAACGTCTATGTTTGGGTTTGGTAGCTTCCTTTTTGCTGTTAGTTGGTTAGTAAAACGCAAAAAGATGTTAGTAGAGCAAGGTACTTCTCAAGCATATTGGTCTGCGAGTAAAACATTTTCGTGCGGGTTACTTATTGGTTTAACTAATGTGGCTGGCATGGTTGCTATAATATCGGCTTTTGCAATCGGTAATACAGGGCTAGTTTCGGCAATTTCAGGAATGAATATTTTAATTATTTTATTGTATTCGCGCATCGTTCTAAAAGAGTCTTTTACACGCCAAGAAGTTATAGGATTAACAACTGCATTTTTAGGTGTAATTGTACTAAGGCTTAGTTTTTAAAGTTTAGCTAACTTAAAGTTTTGTTGTTGAAAATAATTCCGTTTAAGTGCTAAAGGCATACGCTGCTACACTTTAGAAAAGTGTTGCAGTGTATGCTCTATAAGTAATCGCACACGATAAGGGATTTGTTTTCTGTCGCGATAAAGCATAGAAAAAGGCTGCCCTTCGCTTTGCCAGTCAGGAAGAATACGTTTAAGCTTTCCGGCTTCAATAAGAGGCAATGCTATATAATCAGGAATGTAACTAATACCTACGCCAGACTCAACTGCTTGTTTCATCATTTGAATTTCATCAACTTCCAATCGAACATGTGTGTTTGGATTAAAACTGTATTCTTCGCTCGTGTGCTGATTTTTTAACTGCCACGGAACTAACCCAACGCACGTAATTTTTGGGTGCTGCTCTAATTGTTTAGGATGAGTGATAGATTGACAATCATGGTGTGGGTGAGCACACAACACATTATGAGTAAGCTTAAGCTCCCTAATAATCCAATTATCAATGGCAGGGTTTCTTACTCTAAATGCTATATCAATCCCTTCTTTTTCAATATCAATAAGGTTATTTGAAAAGCGTAAATCTAATTGAATTTCGGGATACTGTAGTAAAAAATCACAAAAAATAGCACTTAAAAAATGTTTACCCATGTAAATGGGTGCAGAGATCCTAATTTTCCCTTTAGGTTGGTCTTTCTCATCACAAAGTGCTTGCTCTATACACTCTACTTCATCGAACAGTTTACGATAGCGATCGTAATATAACTCGCCAGTATGCGTAAGTGTTACCCGATGAGCATCTCGATTTAATAGCGTTAATTGAAGAGCTTGCTCTAATAGGCGTATTCTACGGCTCAAAGTTGATAGTGACATACCAAGGTCTGCTGATGCTTTTTTAAAGCTACCTAGTTTTACTATGGTGCAAAAGTAACGTAAATCATCGAGAGAATAACTAGCTGCCATCAGAACTACTTTATTGCTTAGGAGGTAGACAATATTAACAGCGGCGCTTTAAAATTTCATTAGAGATTAAGAGTAGAGAAGACCGAGGTTTTTATTGTAGAAGCAGGTACTGTACTTTTTTTAGCTAACGCTTCGCGTGACATTTTTGCTTTTTTGCGACGTTCTTTTAGATGCTCTGCAAAAGCTAGCTGCACATCACCTTCGCTTAATAGTAGGTAATTAATAATGTAACCCCCAAGAAAAAGAGACACAGCTGTATCTAAAATGGATTTAAAATAAGATTAATGGATACTATAGTGTCTATTCTTTGCGAGTAAAGCGTTCGAGACGTGTTAAAGCCAAGCAAAGTAGATATTGGCTAATCTCATTTAGGTTCCTTATACAATAGAGTGTAAATCTAATTAAAAGCGTCAATAAAATAAAGCGCACATTAGCGTTTTTTACTCCTCACCATAAAGTGCCTTTTAGGGATCATTAAGCTGCATTTAAGGTGTTAAAATAACTTATTTGTCACTTTAACTACCATAGGTTATACCCAATAAGTTAAGTATTGTTTTATTTAATCTATTTTTTAGCTTGTTTATTTGCCCTACGATTAAAGATAAAGGCAGGCAATGGCTTCCAGGGATATTTTGTGGCGTGTTACTCGATGGTGCGGATCACGGGGTTAAAAACTTTACAAACAATGAATTAAAATTATGTTTAGTTTTTGACTTTAATCGAACAGGCCAAGAAACGATTAAACATTCAGAGAATTATAAAAAATTTAAAGAGGGGCTTAAATCGTTTGTTAATGATTGGGATTACATAGATACGGCTGTAGAGGCAAACGCAAAACATAATAAATGGCACCCAATTATTATTTTAAAGCCAATGCTTCCTCTGTTTGAAAGTACCAATACTCACCAATAACAGATAAATGTCGTGCTTGAGGTGTTTAGCGAATTACAGAAAAATCTTATTGAGAGACCCGAATTTATAAAATTAGTAGAAGAGCTCACAGTGGCAAAATCAAGTGTTATTAAATAGGCTTTAACAACCCCGTTTTGTAGCACTTAAAAATTAGTAATGGGGTGAAACTCAGGTTGTTCGTCAAATTTGCTAAGCCACTACAGCCAACAAATTAAATGGTATACGGGAAATTTTATTGCTAAAGCCGAAGTTTCTCTTTACTTGTACAAAGCATATTTTTAATACCAATTTATTACTAATTAACACTCAAAAAACCACGACCTTTGCGGTATGATAAGCCAATAATTTATATTGATATTCTTGCCTAAGAGAGACCACATGGACGCTGCATCAAAAAAGCCTGCACCTAAAAAAGCTGCAAAAAAAACACAAGTCGGGTTTGAAGAATCCCTTTGGGATGCCGCCAATAAACTGCGCGGCAGTGTTGAGTCAGCCGAATATAAGCACATTGTTTTAAGCTTAATCTTTCTTAAATTTATTAGTGATAAGTTTGAAGGGCGTAAAAAAGCCATTGTCAGCGAATACGGTGATGAATACATAGACATGGTCGACTTTTACGCGATGGATAACGTGTTTTATCTACCAGAAGACGCCCGTTGGTCACACATTCAAACCAACGCCAAACAAGGCGATATTGCCGTAAAAATAGATACCGCACTGCACGGCGTTGAAAAAAACAATAAATCACTCGCCGGCGCATTGCCCGATAACTACTTTTCACGCTTAGGGCTTGATGCCAGTAAGCTCTCAGCGTTAATCGATACCATTAATAATATCGACACCATCGCCAACCAAAACGAAAAAACAGAAGAAGACTTAGTTGGCCGTGTTTACGAATACTTTTTAGGTAAATTTGCCGCCTCTGAAGGTAAAGGCGGGGGCGAGTTCTATACGCCTAAGTCAATCGTTACCCTTATTGCCGACATGATCGAACCATTTGAAGGTAAAATTTACGACCCATGTTGTGGCTCGGGCGGTATGTTTGTGCAATCGCTTAAGTTTATTAATAGCCATAACGGCAATCAAAAAAATGTGTCTATTTATGGGCAAGAGTACACCAACACCACCTATAAACTAGCTAAAATGAACCTTGCCGTGCGCGGTATTTCGGGCAATTTAGGCGATATAGCAGGCGATACCTTTTTTAAAGATCAACACCCTGACCTAAAAGCCGATTACATTATGGCAAACCCACCGTTTAACCAAAAACAGTGGCGCGCCGATAACGAATTAGTTGACGATGCGCGTTGGGCCGGTTACCCAACACCGCCAACCGGTAATGCCAATTATGCGTGGATCATGCATATGATCTCAAAACTTAGCGAGCATGGCACCGCAGGTTTTGTATTGGCTAATGGCTCAATGAGTTCAAACACCAGTGGCGAGGGCGATATACGCCAAAAAATAATCGAAAACGATTTAGTTGATTGTATGATAGCCCTACCAGGGCAGTTGTTTTACACCACGCAAATTCCGGTGTGTTTATGGTTTATAAGTAAAGATAAAAAAGGCAATAACGAAAAAGGCCTACTAAAGCGCCGCGACCGCCAAGGCGAAACGCTCTTTATAGATGCCCGCGAAATGGGCTCTATGGTTAACCGTACCTTAAAAGAACTCACCAACGACGACATAGCTAAAATTACACAAACCTACCATATTTGGCGCGGCGAAGAGCTAACTACAGCAAGTACCGAGCGAGAAAGCGCACAAAAAGAGCAAAGCGCAGATAAAGAGCAAAGCGCAAATAAAGAGCAACGTGAAAATAAAGAGCAAGAACAAGAGTACAAAGATGTAGCCGGTTACTGTAAATCAGCCACCCTTGCTGATATAAAAGCGAACGACTACGTACTAACCCCTGGGCGCTATGTCGGCGCTGCTGAGATTGCAGACGACGGTATCCCGTTCGAGACCAAAATGAGCGAACTTAGCCAAACCCTTTATAGCCAAATGAGTCAAGCAACGCAGCTTGATACAGCCATTCGCACTAACTTAGCGGCCTTGGGTTATGGTGAAGAACGTTATGGTGAAGAGCGTTATGGTGAAAAAAGTAATGACTAATCCTCCCAAAAGTAACAGCGCTAGCGTTTTAACTAACCCCGCACTGTTAACCAATATTAAAGCCGTCATAGCGCAAGCGCGTACTCACGTTAAGCAAGTTGTTAACAGCACTATGGTGCACGCATATTGGCAAATTGGCCGCCTAATAGTAGACGATGAGCAACAAGGGAGCACGCGGGCTGAATATGGAAAAAGCGTATTAAAAGGCCTTTCTGCTCAATTAACGGCAGATCTGGGTAAAGGATTTGATGTAAGTAACTTACGTAATATGCGCCGCTTTTATCTTGCGTTTGAAAAACAAGAGACACTGTCTCTCGAATTAAGTTGGTCGCATTACAATGTACTCGCGCGCATTGAAAATCCAGCAGCACGCTTGTGGTATATGCAAGAGTCGGCACAGCAGCACTGGAGTGTACGCGCGCTAGAACGCCAAATTGGTACGCTTTACTACGAGCGTTTGCTCTCAAGTAAAAACAAACAACCCGTAGAGCAAGAAGCCCAACAAAACACACAAGTATTGGCAGAGTCCGCAAAAGACTATCTGCGCGACCCCTACATTTTAGATTTTTTAAACCTGCAAGACAAAAGCTATCAAGAAAACGAGCTAGAGCAAGGCATTATAAATAACCTACAACAGTTTTTATTAGAGCTTGGTAAAGGCTTTGCTTTTGTAGAGCGCCAAAAACGCATTCGCTTTGACGACGAAGATTTTTATATCGACCTCGTTTTTTACAATTTTAAACTCAAATGTTTTTTATTGCTCGACTTAAAAATTGGCAAACTCAAACACCAAGATATAGGCCAAATGGATACCTACATTCGCTTGTACGATGACTTACATACCAGCAGCGACGATAACCCTACTATTGGCTTGGTCTTATGCAGTGAAAAAAGCGAAGCCGTTGTTAAATACTCCGTACTGAGCGACCAAAAACAGCTGTTTGCTGCAAAGTATTTAGCCCACTTACCCAGTGAAGAAGAGTTGCGCATAGAACTCCAAAAAGAACGCGAGCGCGTACAAGCGCAATTGCTTAATCAGCAAGTTAAAGGCAAAGATAATGAATAAACAAATAGGGTGTGAAGTTTGTAGCCAAATGAGCCAAAGCGATGAGCTTGATAAAACTATTCGTGAAAATGCGGAGGCGTTGGGATATGGATGCTAATTTACTTAGCTTGCCAAAACACTGGGAGATAAAAACTCTTGTTGAACTCACAGTTCAGAAGAATGTTTCTTACGGGATAGTGCAACCCGGTAAGCATGAAAATGACGGCATACCAATTATTAGAGTTAATAACTTTACTTCTTCTGGACTTGATGTTTCAAATGTAATGAAAGTTGTACCTAAAATTGCTAATAAATCACTTAAAACAAGCCTGAAAAAAAATGATTTATTGTTGACTTTAGTCGGTTCAACAGGGCTTACCTACATTGTGCCTAAAGAGTACGAAGGTTGGAATGTTGCTAGAGCTGTTGCTGTGATAAGAAGTGATAACACAGTAAGTGCTGATTGGATAAAAATCTGTTTAGATTCCACTTTTACAAAATACTTTTTGGACTCACGAGCAAATACTACAGTCCAAAAAACTTTAAATCTATCAGATGTAAAACAGGTACCTATTCCTATACCGCTAGCGCATGAGAGAGCATTCATTGAGAAAAATATTGGCAACCTAAACGAAAAAATAGAACTTAACCATAAAACCAACCAAACGTTAGAACAAATGGCGCAGGCGTTATTTAAAAGCTGGTTTGTTGACTTTGATCCTGTGTTCGACAACCTACTTGCTAGTGCTGATTTTAAATTAGACAACCTTGAAAACCGCTTGCCTGACGAGTTAAAACAAAAAGCACAGCGCCGCTTAACGGCACTGGACAGTTTAGAAAATGCAGTTGAAGTAAAAGCCTCACTCATTGCGCTCGCTCACGAATTACAAGCACAGCTACCAACAAAAGAAGCAACACAAGCAGCAGAGCAAGTATCAGAAGAAGCCGCTGAAACGCCCGTTAAACCAAACTTTAACGCCAACCCTAACATATTAGCGCAACATGCCAACACCCACGCCCACTTCCCTAATGAGTTTGAACACAACGAACAACTAGGCTGGATTCCAAAGGGCTGGGAAGCAAAAACTATTGATGAACTATGTAAAATAAACCCAGAATCTTGGACTAAAAAAAACGCACCTGAGGTAGTTAAATATGTTGATTTGGCTAACGCTAAAAATGGGTCTGTGGGTGAAGCTTTAGAATATAGTTTTTCTGAAGCACCAAGCCGAGCAAGAAGAATTTTGCGACCGCATGACACAATCATTGGTGTAGTTAGACCTGCAAATAGATCCTTTGCTTATGTGAATGAAGATAATTTAACGGGTAGTACAGGGTTTGCAGTAGTTAGAGCAAATAATCAAAATTGTAGAGCTTTTGCATATTTTTCTTTAACTAATGATGATTGCATTCAAGAGTTCACGCGCATTGCAGATGGTGCTGCTTACCCTGCAATAAAACCAGAAGATGTAGCGAAGGCATATTGCGTCTTCTCAAATAATAAAATCTTGGACACATTTGAATCTATCGTTGGGGAATTTATGACTAAAGTTGCAAAAAATGAACGACAAAATAGATACTTAACCAAACTTCGCGACACTCTTTTACCTAAACTCATATCTGGCGAGCTGCAAATACTCGATGTAGCCACCGACGATGAAATAGCCGATTAATACATAAGCTGAGCGTTTAAAGGCAAAACAACAAGAATAAGGTTGTTTGATGAAATTGACTGAAGCCAAATTAGAACAAGCGGTGGTTGAGTTATTAGCCGAACAAGGCTACTCGCATTTATTGGGCGGGCAGCTTACCCGCAGTAATAGTGATGTATTAATTAAAGAAGACTTACGTGCTTTGCCAATTAACACAATGAGTGAATAAGAATTAGTATGTTTGATTTAAATAAAATAGAGCAACGCGTGGCCAGCAAAACTTACGATTTGGGTTATGGTTTGTACGCATCAAATAATGTGAGTAAGTTACTTATTGTGGGTGAGCAAGCAATGGCGAACGTGGCGGGGCAGCATAAATACAAAGTCACTTTAGAAAATAGTGCAGGTGCGCAATGCGTGGCAAGCTGTACGTGCCCCGCAGCCGATTATCAAGAGGTATGTAAACATGCCATTGCCGTGGCGCTCAAAGTAAACAGTTTATCAGGTACTGAATTAGCCAACGCAAACGCCGATGCTACAACACAAGGCAACGAACGCGGGGCATTAATGGCGTGGTTTTTAGATAAACCGGCTAATGAACTTACCGATATAATCATGGGTTTTTTAGATGAGTCAGAGCATGAATACGATAAATGGGTATTTATGATGTCAAACGACAAGCAAGCCATGAGTACAAGTGAGCTAAGCAAACTTATCACTAAAGCTTTGCCTAAAAAATCAGTATGGGGCTGGAATGAAGTACGTAGCTATTTTGCTGATGCTGACTCACTGTTTGAAATGATATTTCCTGCGATAGAAAAACTGCCCGTTGATCAGCAATGGCAGTTGAATTTTAAAGCCGTGGTGCGTTTAAACACCGTACTTGAAGAAATTGATGACTCCGGCGGCTTTCGCTTTGATTTAGAAGGGCAGCTTAACCAAAACCTGACCGAGCTTTTTAATCAACTGCCTTGGTCTGATGAGCAAAAAGCGCAGTGGATTTTTGAGCATTTTGAAGATTACAAATACGATGTATTCCCGAGTGTACCGCATGACTTTGACATAACACCCAGTGTAAATACCTTGTTTTTAGCACTGTGTACAACTGCAATAGAAAAGCGACTACACGCGGGCGTTGACTTTAGTGATTGGAAGCAAAAAAGCGCGCTCACACGCCTTACGTCGATATTAATAAAACAAGCGCAAGGGCAGGATGATTGGCAAGCGCAATTGCGTTTAATTAAACTAACAGCCCATGACTCGTCGGACTATTTAAAAATAGCTGCACTTTGCAAAGACCGTAATGAGCTGTTAGATGCCGAGTACTATTTAAAGCAAGCGTATCAACGGGCAAGTAAGCCGCATGAAGTGTTTGCATGTAAGCGTGATGAGATAGACATTCGCCTTGAGTTATCAGAATTTAAAGCCGCATGGGCAATCGCGTGGCAGTTATTTGTAGATAACCCGAGTTTTAATGGCTTTAAAGATTTACAAACGCTACAACTAAAAACCGGCATAATTGATGCGCAGTTTACGCAAAAAGTAGAGCAGCTATTGCTTTCTTTGTCAGAACAAGCGGCTAAATCAAGCCAAGGGGCTTATCGCTTTACTAATTACCCGAGTGAATTACTGGATTTTTATATTGATCAAAATGACATTGAAAAAGCACGTTCATGGGCTGCAAAACATGAGGTTAAGTCGAATCAATTGATAACGTTGGCTGGTTTAATTATGGCGCAATATCCACACGAGTCGATTGACTTGTACCACAAATCACTTAGCAACATAATTGGACAAACCAATAATGACGCTTATCGTGAAGCAACTAATTTATTAATTAAAATAGAAAAAAGCTTAAAAGACAAAAATGCCGACTGCACGCTATTATATGAAATGATTACTACATTGGCTAAAAAGTTTAAGCAAAAACGAAATATGCTGAAGTTGTTGCGAGAATACTTCCCGCATTGTAGCTAAGAATAAACGTTTAAAAAATAATAACTAACATGAATAAACCAGCGGACGGTGCTAAATAGATGAAATTTACTGAAGCCAAATTAGAACAAGCGGTAGTTGAGTTATTAGGCGAGCAAGGCTACCCGCATTTATTGGGCGGGCAGCTCACCCGTAGTAATAGCGACGTATTAATTAAAGAAGACTTACGTGCTTTTTTAACTAAGCGTTACGCTAAAAATAATATTACTACCGGTGAAGTAGACTCAATTATTGCAAAGCTCGAAAAACTCCCTGCTAGTGATTTATACGAAAGTAATAAAACCTTTTGTAACTGGCTAAGTGATGGCTTTTTACTTAAACGAGAAGTATTGAGCCGCGAGCGAGGTAAAGTAGCAGGTAGTGCGGCGCAAAAGGATTTGTATATTCAACTACTTGACTACGACAACGTTGAGCAAGGTATTAAAAGTAGCTTAGTAGCAGGCCGTGCGATGGCTGCTTTCGATAATGTAAGTGAAGCGAGCGTTACTTACCTGCAAGACGACAACATTTACCGTTTTGTTACTCAGTTAGAAATACAAAGCCCCACAAGCTACGACAATATTGAAATGCGCATTCCCGAT
This sequence comes from Pseudoalteromonas sp. SWN29, assembly GCF_015864465.1. NCBI lineage: Bacteria > Pseudomonadati > Pseudomonadota > Gammaproteobacteria > Alteromonadales > Pseudoalteromonadaceae > Pseudoalteromonas > Pseudoalteromonas sp. SWN29. The sequence continues at coordinate 3,257 of NZ_JADYXE010000039.1, read as the reverse complement.
GGCATTTTATACATAAATGGTTTGCCGCTGGTGGTGTTTGAATTTAAAAGCGCAATACGCGAACAAGCCCCTATTTTTGAAGCCTTTGAGCAGTTAACGGTGCGGTACAGGCGCGCTATTCCGCAGTTGTTTGTGTTTAATACCTTGTGCGTTATAAGCGATGGCATAAACAACAAAATGGGTAATTTATTTGCGCCTTATCAGTTTTACTCGTGGGGAAAAGTAACGGGGCAAGAGCTAACAGCGCAAGAGGGCATAAATTCGTTACATACCTTATTGCAGGGCTTGTTTGATAAAGCGCGCCTGCGCGATGTAATGCGCAACTTTGTATTCTTCCCTGATTCTGATAATAAAAACGCGGGCAAAAAAGAGATAAAAATTGTACCCCGTTACCCGCAATATTATGCGGCTAATAAGTTGTTCGAAAATATCAAACGGCATTTAAAGCCACAAGGCGATGGTAAAGGCGGTACGTACTTTGGCGCAACGGGGTGCGGTAAAAGTTACACCATGCAATTTTTAACACGCTTATTGATGAAAAGCGTTGAACTTAAAAGCCCTACCATTATTTTAATTACCGACCGCACTGATTTAGACGATCAGCTTTCGCAGCAATTTGGTAATGCAAAAACCTACATTGGCGATGACACGGTAAAAACAGTCACCAGCCGTACTCACTTACGCGAGTTACTAGCGGGCCGTAACAGTGGCGGTGTGTTTTTAACGACTATTCATAAATTTACCGAAGACACTGCGCTTTTAACTGAGCGCGCTAACGTTATTTGTATTTCTGATGAGGCGCATCGTAGCCAAGTAAATCTTGATCAAAAAATTACCATTACCGAAAAAGGCGTGAAAAAAACCTTTGGCTTTGCAAAATACCTGCACGACTCACTGCCAAACGCTACTTATGTTGGTTTTACTGGCACGCCTGTTGACGCCACGCTAGATGTGTTTGGTGAAGTAGTTGACTCGTACACTATGACTGAGTCGGTCAAAGATGAAATAACCGTACGCATAGTTTACGAAGGCCGCGCGGCCAAAGTGTGTTTAAACAACAGTAAGCTGGCCGAAATTGAAGCCTATTACAAAAAATGCGCCGATGCAGGCAGTAACGAGCTGCAAATAGAAGACAGCAAAAAAGCCACCGCTAACATGAATAGTATTTTAGGCGACCCTGATCGCATTAAAGTGTTAGCAAAAGATTTTGTGCAGCACTACGAAAAACGTGTTGAAGAATGCTCAACGGTTGCAGGTAAGGCAATGTTTGTGTGTAGCTCGCGCGGGATTGCTTATCAGTTGTATCAAGAATTAGAAGAACTACGCCCAGATTGGTTTGAGATTGTAGATTCTTTAAACGAGAAGGATAACGCTCAAAACTTATTAGATACCGAGCGAAAGCGTGCTATTAGCGAAGGCCGTATTGCAGCCCCTTCTGAAAAAGTAAAAATGGTGATGACGCGTGGCAAAGACGACGTCGCACGCTTATATAATTTACTTGGCAGTAAAGACGAACGTAAAGAGCTTGATAAGCAATTTAAAAACAAACATTCAAACTTTAAAATAGCCATAGTGGTAGACATGTGGCTAACCGGTTTTGATGTGCCATTTTTAGATACCATGTACATTGATAAGCCACTGCAAAAGCACAGCTTAATACAAACTATTTCGCGCGTTAATCGCCAGTTTGAAGGTAAAAATAAAGGCTTGGTAGTTGATTACATTGGTATTAAATCTGAAATGAATAAAGCGTTAGCGCAGTATTCAAAAACAGACGAAACCAATTTTGAAGACATTACCGCCTCGGTTATTGAAGTAAAAAACCACTTAGCGTTGCTCGCCCAGTTATTTCATAAATTTGACAGCAGCCCTTATTTTACAAGTGAAGCGGTTGCTCAATTAAACTGTTTAAACCACGCCGCTGAGTTTGCACTTATTACCGAAAAACGCCAAAAGCGCTTTATGGATTTAGTAAAGCGTTTAAAAGCCGCTTACGATGTATGTTGTGGCAGTGAAAAAATTAACGAAAATGAGCGGAACCACATTCATTTTTACCTTGCCGTTCGCTCTATTATTTACAAGCTAACCAAAGGCGAAGCGCCCGATAGCGCGCAAATGAACGCCAAAGTACGTGAAATGATAGCCGAAGCCCTACAAAGCGACGGCGTTGAGGAAATATTTAAGCTAGGTAATGAAGACAGCGGCGAAATCGACATTTTTAATGACGATTACATCGCCAAAGTAGAAAAAATAAAACTCCCCAATACCAAAATAAAAATATTGCAACAAATGCTAGCCAAAGCCATTGGCGAGCTAAAAAAAGTAAACCAAACCCAAGGTATCGACTTTACTAAACGCTTTGAATCGCTAGTACAGCGCTACAACGAACGCAAAGAAGATGATGTACTGGTAAGTAGCGTACTTGATGACTTTTCAGAAAGCATGGTTGATATGATTTACAGCGTACGCGACGAAATGAACGCCGGCGATGAGCTAGGTATTGATATTGAAGAAAAAGGCTTTTACGACGCCTTAAAAGCACTTGCAGTTAAATACGACTTTGACTACCCCGAAGATAAGCTCATTGAGCTTGCCCAAGCGGTAAAAGTGATAGTGGACGATAAAGTTAAGTTTGTTGATTGGAACTACCGCGACGATATTAAATCATCACTTAAAGTAGAGCTGATTTTAATACTCGCTAAATTTAAATACCCACCAATCAGCCGCGATGAAGTGTATAAAGATATATTTGAGCAAGCGCAGAGTTTTAAAGCGAACAAAGAGGCTTAAATTTATATTAAAATCTAAGCTATTAAGAGCTTATTTTTCACTGTTCCACATTAAAATCTGGCTTAATACTTGAATTCAAGACTTGTTTAATGTGTAAATATTTTGGGAAAGTGGTCATTAGAATGAATACAAAGGAAAGAAAATGTTCAAAATAGATAAAGTTTCAAATCGCATTTCTCCAATCGAGAGTAAAAGTTTTGCTGAATTAGGATTTAGAGAACGGGATCATTTACAGGAATGGTTAGCAAATCAACCAGATGCATTTGGTGAAGATCTATTGATTATTCAGAAAGAGTTTGCCGGGTTTGAAGATACCCGAGAACGTTTAGATTTATTAGCACTAGATAAAGATGGTAACTTAGTAATTATTGAGAATAAGCTGGACGATAGCGGCGTTTTTCAAGACAGTTGTCGCCTAAATTGTTAAGCAGCTTCTTTGTGTTGCTCTGGATTTAACTCCACAGCGC
>NZ_JADYXE010000038.1:23277-49016 GCF_015864465.1 Pseudoalteromonas sp. SWN29 | reverse complement strand
TTAAACCCTGAACAAGAAATCGTCAAAGCGGAGAGTGCATAACGTAGTGATCGCGACAACTAGTTTGACAAACACCGCTATCGTTACATTACCTTTACGCTGCGCGTTATGTATTTCGTTGTGGCTATAACTGTCACTCATCATCATTGGATAATGGTTTGGCATAAAGCTGTTTACCGCATCACCTTGCGATTTTAAACGGCCATCAGTATCAATACTTTGGCTACAACTTCCAAATGAGCGAGCTGAACTTGCACCACATGAAGAATGCGATGCAACAACCGAATCATCATTGCCTTTTAAAAATCCACCGGTTAAACCTAAATACGCATTACCATCGGCAACAAAGCGTAAACGAGGTGTACGCGCATCAGGAAACGGTGATATTTTACGTGCATTATTCACTTTTAAATCGTGTAATACACCAACAGCCTCGGTTACATCACTCCCTAACCACCATTTGAGTGCGGCATCGACCGCAAAGTTCCATGATGCGCCAGTTAAAGCACTCACTGCAACATCAGCCAGCTCACTTCCACCACCCGCGCCTGCTAAATCAAAGGTAGCCACAATATTAAGCGGCTCTAAGCCTGCGTTTTCTAACCAGTTTTCTTGATTATCAATAATATGGCGTGCAACTAAGTCTCCTGTTGAATGTGTTACAAATACACAGCCATCACTGCATAAATTAGAGCGTGAAATTTGCTTTAATTTTGGCCACACCCAATCGGTAGCAATTTTACCTTCAATACGTTCATACGCAGGCCAATCAATTCGCTCATCTGCACGATTATTCCAGTACGATTGCCAATATGTTTCCCCATCATTAACTACATCGCTACCCGACTTATTTGTTATTTGCGCGGTTTGTAAGCCGTGAATTAATATAACTTTGTAGTCTTTACTCGCTGCAGAAAAGCTCATTAACATAGCTAATCCCGCACCGAGTATGTGGCTTGGCTTAATTAATGTGTGTGTGCGTTTTTTGTTGTTCATACAATTCCTTAATGTTGTGTACTTAATATTTTATTATCATTTAAGGTATTCATGTTGGTTTGCGTAAGCTTGTCAGCCTAAGCGCTCACTAGTATTAGGAACAATAAACAAAAATGCAACAACTTATTATCATTTAGGAGGGGTTGAAATTTATTTCATACTAATTAATGACTTAACAAAGCTATACTTGTTAAATTTGAAATTATTAGATGGTTTTCAGGGGGGTATTGAGGTAGTAAGATTAAAACGAGCACCATTAAGAGTGCCCGCTTTAGAATAAGGACGAAGCTAATCTAACCGTTGCCTTTAAGCTCACTGGTAAATTGCCCAATCGCATTCACAACTTCCTGTGCACCTTGTTGGATTTCTTGCATCACTTCACCAGATTCTTTAGATAACGCCAAGCCTTGCTCTGCCTTCTCTTTACCTTTTTCTATTACAGCCACCGTATTTTGGGTTTGTGATTGGTTACGCTGTACAACTTCTACAATTTCTTCTGTTGCTTTTGAGGTACGCGATGCAAGCAATCTAACCTCATCCGCAACCACAGCAAAGCCTCGCCCCTGCTCGCCAGCTCTTGCCGCTTCAATTGCGGCATTTAATGCTAATAAATTTGTTTGCTCAGCAATACTACTAATGCTTTGTACAATACTCGATATTTGTTGCGACTGCTGATCAAGCGCTGAAATCTCACTCGCAGCTTGCTCCATGTTAATAGCCAACTCCGTCATTACAGCAACCGTATCTTGTATAACGCTCGCGCCTTGTTCAGCTTTTTTGTCTGTTTGAGTTGAGGTGCTATAGGCAATTTCGGCAGCTTGTGATATCGCAATTTCTTGATTTACTTGATCAGTGATAACAGTCGCAAACTTCATCACTTTATAAAGCTCATTAGCATCATTAGATATCGGGTTATATGACGCTTCTAGCCAAACAATATTGCCATGCTTATCAACTCGCTTAAAACGCTCTGCAATAAATTGTCCTTCTCTCAATTTAGTCCAAAATTGCAAGTACTCTTGGGAGTTTGATTCTGACGGTTCACAAAATGTACGGTGATGTTTACCTAATATTTCGCTTTCTTGATAACCCATTGCCGATAAAAACTGATCGTTTGCTTTTAAAACATGACCCTCTAAATCAAACTCAATCACTGCCATAGAACGGTAAATAGCTTTAATGGTATCGCTTTGCTCGCGAGAAGCCGTAATTGTTTTTGTAAGCACACTGCCAAATACAGAAAAATAGAGCAACTGATCTTGCTCCCCTTTTACAGGATGTACTATTAAACGTAACCATTCAGCTTTGCCGTCGCTGCGCATAACTTGTAATGCACCGCCCCAATGCCCTTCTTTTTTAATGGCTTGCTGTAGACTTTTAAATTCTGCAGATTGACGAGAAGACTCAGTAATAAAATCACTAAAAGAATTATTACTTAAGTCATCTTCGGTGTAGCCTAAATTACTTAAAAATTTATCATTAGCGTGCGAAATTCGCCCATCATAGAGGATATTAAGTACTAGCATCTCTCGATAAAGCCCTTCCCATACTTGCTGTAATGGGTAAAGTTCAGCTTTTAAAGACGCTATTTCATTTTGTTTATTTTTAGAAAAAACATTAATATGCCCACTAATACAATCAATATAAAATTAATTTTAGTATAGGAGACATTTACCATAACGCGATAAATAATAAGAGTTTTAACCGCAACTACATATGAACACTTATATAAGTGAAAATGTACTTATCCAATAGCTTCGACGCAACGTAATCCTCAAGTTTAAAACGTTAATCTTTCGTATAAACCTGATGCCCTAGATACGCTTTTATTCATTGCTAGTTGCAGTACTTTTTTGTCAGCCACCAGCTCAAAGGTGTTTTTAGCACGGGTTATGCCCGTATACACTAATTGCCTGTTAATACCCATGCGCGCTTGTTTTAGCGGTGGCAGTACCATGGCAGTATAGCTAAACTCTGAGCCTTGTGATTTATGGATGGTCATTACATATACTTTATCGTGTGCCGGCAAACGTGCAGGCGAAAATGCTCGTTGATTATCTTGCTCATCAATAAATATAGCTTTGAGCTGATTACTTTCATCGGGCATTAAAATACCAATATCGCCGTTAAATAACTTAAGCTGATAATCGTTTTGGCTCACCATAATAGGCATACCTGTATAATGATGAGTATTAGGACTTACACTAATTAAACCTTGCTGTTGTAATACGCGCTCTATTCGCTGATTTAAGCTATTAACGCCGTAATCGCCTTCTCGTACCGCAGCTAAAAGCTGATAACTTGCAAAAGCAGCATGCACCTGTGCAACACTTGCACCTTGGGCAATTAAGTTTAGGTATTTTGTATAATGACTTGCTGCACTTTTAACGAGTTTTTCTATTGGTTTTGCTACAAAGTCGTAATCTAAAATTACATCGTTAAAACGCCCTTCAGTACTTTCTTGCTCTACGTAATTTAAAATACCGGTGTTATTGGTGTTTACCGCAAGTGCGAGTTGACCAATGCCGCTTTGTGCATCAAACCGATAACTGTGCTGTAAAAAGGCAATGCAATCCGCGAGTTTAAATTCACTCACGCTTTGCGCTACGAGCTTAGGCTCATTATTAAAACATAAGCTATTTAGCTCATCACAACGTGCTTGCGAATAGCTTGGCGTTTGCCCAAGTGTTAAACCTTGGCATAAATCGCTCATTACACTGCCGGTATCTACCGAGGCAAGTTGATCTTTATCACCTAAGAGTATTAATCGCGCGTGCGCAGGTAACGCTTCTATTAATTTAGCCATCAGCGATAAATCGACCATACTGGCTTCATCAATAATTAGCACATCTAAATGCAGTGGATTACCTTTGTTATGTCTGAATTTATTAGTAAACGGTTTTACGCCGAGTAAGCGATGAATAGTTTGAGCGCTTTGCGGTATCAGCATTTTTATATCATCAGGGATCGTTGTGAGCTTATTTTTAGCGCCCAAAATAGACTCACTTAAACGCGCGGCTGCTTTACCTGTAGGGGCCACCAGCTTAATGCTAAGCGGCGCTGTTTTATAAAGCGACTGTAAAATAGCCAGCAACTTAGTCACTGTGGTAGTTTTACCTGTGCCAGGACCGCCCGTGATCACACTAAAGCCTTTAGTTGCAGCAATTGCGCACGCCACTTTTTGCCAGTCCGTTTCAATGGTTGAATCAGCAGGAAAATAGGTATTTAAAAGCTCAGCCAATACTTCATTATTTATATTGAGCTTACGCTCGCTCATAATTAATAACCTATCAGCGAGTGTTTGCTCATAACCGGCAAGGCGCGCAAAATAAAGCCGGTCGTTAAACAGTTGCAGTGGTTTACTCTCGCCTACGCTTTCATGGTTTTGTAAATAACTAAGCGCTGTATGTACATTAAAGTCATCATTAAACGGGCTTAGCGTACTGGGTACATTACCATCGAGTTTATTAAAATCGCCTTTGCGTAAATTAAAAGGATTGCTCCAATCAACCTCATTTAAGGTTAAACAACTGTGTTGGCTTTGCTGCGATAAGCACAGCAGTAAAATAATATAAAACAATTCATTATGAACGTTTGATGCGTTATTAGCGCACAATAGCTCAGCGAGCTTTACATCAACGACACGTAGCCGATTTTCAGCTAATAGATACTCAAGTAACGGCACTTCGGTAATTGTATTCTTTATTGCAATGTCTTCTTGTACAGCATCTGCCGCTGTATTTTGTGCTACAACGGATGCTTCATCATTAAGCGTTTGGTCAATATCGTCAAACAAGCCAGGTTGTTCATTTAAATCGCTCATAGCATGGCTCCTTGGCTAAATAAGCCATCTAAAATAATCACTTGTTCTACAGTTAGCTTTTTAAAGTACACGCCTTGCCCTGCCGGCATTCCTCGTAAAAAGGTGTAATACACACCACCTAAATGGGTCTCTATTGAGTAATCAGTTATGCGTTGCTTTAATAACCGATGCAGCGCTACTGTGTAAATTAAATACTGTAAATGATACTGATGACTGCTCATCGCTTGCTCAAGCATATCGCCCTCGTAATCAGCTGGCGAACTGCCTAAATAATTAGACTTATAATCTAAAATATAATACTTGCCTTGATAGCAAAATATTAAATCGACAAAGCCTTTTAACAAGCCTTTCACCTGCGAAAACTCAAGTTTACTTTGCGTAAAACCAAAATGCTTAACCAGCATTTCGTTTAGCTTAGGTGCACTTAAACTCTCAAGTGGTAAATTAAATTCCATTTCGACTAGGCAATCATTAGGTGTAATCACACCCAATGAAAGAAGGCTGTCTTCCTGAGAGCTTTTATCTAGGGGGCACTCAAGAACATCGAGCACCCATTTTTCGGCCACTTCTCGCCATTGCTCACCTATGTGATACTTTTCAAGGCTGCGTTTTACCACCTCAGATAAGTTTTGCTCGGTATTAGTTGGGTGAACGACTGGGCTGGTAAAATCTATTTGTTCAAATATTTCATGCAAACAGCTACCAGGTTTTGGCCCTTTAGGAAAACTATAAGGTGATGGCAGCTCCTCCTCTTGTACTGCAAACTCGTCTTTTTCGTGATCTTCATCACTTCGCCCTGGGGCTAATTGGTCGTTGTGCTTTTTAAAACTCAGCGCACTAAAACTAGTTGCTCGCCAATTACGCTCAATATTTGCCTTTACACTATTAACACTTAACGTTTGCTGCTCACTTTTACTATTATTAAAGCAAAGTGTCCCCTGTTCTAATAACGTTTGTGAGGTAAATTGCTGATAGCTCATTGCGCTGTTGCTATCGCAAAACTCACTTAAATGTGTACGCCATGTTTGGCTACTATCGAGCTCAAGCCCTGCAAATAAAACATGCCCAAGTGAACTACTTTGAATCGCTAAGCGGCTACTTTGCCCTTGCCCAATATTATAAACACCAAGCGCACAAAAATGTACGGCGCGAGTAAGTGCTACATATAGCAGGCGTAAATCTTCAGCTAGGCGCTCTTGCTCTGCTTTTTGCAGTGCATTTTCGTCTTTACTTAAGTCGTAAATTAGCTTGCCATTATTGTGATAAAGCGCTTCTTTTGTTTCGCGATAGCCACTGGCAAACGGCATAAATACCAGTGGGTACTCAAGCCCTTTTGAGGCGTGCATAGTGACGATTTTAACTAAGTTGGCATCACTTTCTAGGCGTACTTGTACTGTTTCGCCATCTTGCTGGCTTTCCTTTTGTGCAAACCAACGCAGTAAACGCAGCGTACCTTCAAGCTCTATTTGTTTTTGCTGAAGTATTTCGCCTAAATGCCTAAAGTCGGTTAACCAACGCTCAACGTTATACCCTAACCCTTGCCATTTAGCGCTAAGTTGGTTATGGCTCATTAAGCGCTCAAGCATTGCCATAGCGCCTTGCTTGTTCCAAATGTGGCTAAGTTGTGCAAAAAAGTTTAAATACTCTTGCCATTTATTTTCATCATCGGCGAGTGCATGTATTTCGTTATAACTTAAACAAAATAGTGGTCCAGCTAAAACACCTCGCAGCAGTGACTCGTCATATTGACCATGCAGCGCTGTTAAAAAGTTAAGTAGGTGATGGCTAAGCTCTTGGCTAAAAACGCTTTCTCGTGATAAATACACGCTGGCAATTTTGGCATCATCTAGCGCTTTTTTCATTATTTGCGCTTCAACACGGTCGCGCACTAATATACAAATATCGGCAGCGCTTACAGGGTTACTGCCAATACACGCATCCCCCTGTTTTGCTTTTTCAAGCAAGGTCACTATTTTATTAGCAAAATGAGTGGCTAAATGTGCTTGCCCTAGGCCTTTGTTGGTTGGTTTGTTTTTTTCATCGGCGGCTTCATCCACAAATACATTAAATTCAAATGCGGTCGCGGGTTTGCCATCAATTAAAAAAGAATCATCCGCTTTTTTACCTTTCGCAGCTACTGCGTTAAACGGTATAGCGTCGTTATAAATAAAGCTGTTAGCGTGTTTGCCAAATAAACTATTAACGCTATTCACTATATCGGTGCTTGAGCGAAAGTTAGTGCCCAGCGTAAATTGCTGATCAGTCTGTACAGCTTCTTTTGCGCCAATGTACGTAAAAATATCTGCGCCCCTAAAGCCATAAATAGCCTGTTTAGGGTCGCCTATCATGGCAAGCGTGGTATTTTGTTGCCCATAAATTTTACTAAAAATACCGTACTGAATCGGGTCGGTATCTTGGAATTCATCAATCATGGCAACCGGAAACAACTGTGCAATTTTTTGCGCCAGCACATCGCCTTGCTCGTTATTAAGCGCGCTGTGTAAGTTGGTCAGTAAGTCATCGGGGGTGATCACGCTTTGCTCTTGCTTGCGCTTAACTATTGCGGCTTTTACCCAGCGTGCGGCGTGTTGTATAACTGCTATTTTGAGCCCTTGGTTTATAGTGTTATTAAGGGCGGCAAGCTCATCAAATTGACTCAGTAATGGATGCGTAAATAACGTTCCATTTTTTTTATACCAGCTTGCATTTGATAAATTTTCTGTAGTCCATACTTCAAACGAATACTTGCTAGTACCAAATTCAAAAAAGAGATCTCCACCTCCAATAAAATCGGCTAAACCAGCCATGCTATTTTTATGCGCAGGAGTTTTACCCTTACTTAAATCTGATGCTTGTATTGCTCCTATAAACTCTTGCTCTAACACCGCTTTTTTAAATGTAGGTACAAGGGTTATGTATTCATCGCGTGCTTTCCATACATCATCTAAATTTATTTGTGGTGTAATGTGCGCATTAGCTTTATTTAAAATACTCGCCACTTGAGAAAATAAAGCCTCTGGTGCGGCAAATACATCTAAAATAGCATCGGTGCGCTCTTTGCTAAGTGGGTATACAAACGCACGCCAAAAATCTTTAATGGTTTCGAGCAGTATGTCGCGCTCGTCTAAAATAAATTCAAGATTAAACGCCACACCCGACTCAAACGCATGTTGTTTTAGCATCCGCTGACAAAAGCCATGAATAGTAAAAATAGCGGCTTCGTCCATTGATTTAGCAGCTGCATCGAGTAAATCAAACGCGCGGTGTTTATCGTCAATTTTGGCAATTACGCCCTCAATGAGTTCGTCGTTTGGGTCTTGCCCAAGCAATGCGTCGCGCGCAGCAATAATTCGGCTGCGAACGCGGTCTTTAATTTCTTGGGTGGCAGCGTCGGTAAAGGTTACTACCAGGATTTGCTCAACACTGAGCGGCGTATTTAACTCACCGTCTATTTGCATACCTAACAAGTAGCGTAAATACAGCCCCGTAATTGTATAGGTTTTACCCGTACCTGCACTGGCTTCTATTAAGCTTTGACCAATGAGCGGCATAGTTAGGGGGTTAAGCGCTTGCATGGTCACTCTCCTTTGCGTGCTCAAATAATGGTATGAGCAATTTATCGCTCCATTTTATAAATTCATCTTGGCAGTCGTTTAGCGATTGCACCGTTAAGCGAATATACGGGTTTTCGCCCTCGCCTCGCCCTATGTATTGCGGGCTAAATTTACTCATTGCTTTTATTATATCGCCGCCACTTTTAACGTACTCATAACCACTTACTGGAAAAAATGGCACGGGTTCTTTGCGTAGCGCTTTGTATAACTCAAACCAATCAAGTAGCAATGCATCAGCATCTGCTTTATTAATTGGCGCAAAAGTTATTTGCTTATCAAGCCCAAGTAACAATGTTTCTACTTGTTGATCCATACTTTGCGCTGCAAGGTGATAAATAAAGCCTTTAATTAAATCTTTCGCTTTAATGCTGGCACTGCGGTAAAACACCTGTTTTTGCAAATACACATGATTGAGCCAGCCCTCTATTTTGGTGCCCTCAATGGTAAGCAAAACTTCTATCGGCTCACTTTTCCCGCCTTTAATGTGCTCTTTAACTTGCCCTGCAAGCGCGTCAACTCGGTGCTCCATACTTTCAAATATGAGGCTGCCAACATTGGCTTGAGGTAACTCACCCCGCTGCAGTATTTGCTCGGTACTCAGTGGTTGCTCGTTTATGTTTGCTTTAAGTATTTCATCAAGATAAAAATAACGGCGCAGTGCATCTAGGCTAAAGGGTTCTTCGTCTTTTGCTACTTCGTTAAATTGTGGTAGGCGTAAACCCAATGTTTGTTGATAAAAGCTCTCTTGTGCACTGCACACACTTCTAATAAACACATCGAGATCTAGCTGTTCTGGCACAACAACATCAAGCGCAGTAACTGGCTGTGGTTTAATTGATTCACTTGGTAGCCAAATTGGATTGTAACTGTGGTTGCTCAGCGCGCTATTGGCTTGCTCATTTATTAAGTAATACGCACTATTAAAGGGCTGTAAATGCTGCTGGTTGATTAAACATGCGGGCAGTGTTTTTTCGCTTTTATCGCTTAATACAAAGCTGCGCCCTATGTATTCTAACAGCTCGCTTACAAGCGTTGATGGCATGCGCGGTTGGTTATCAAAACACGAGCGACCAATGTAACTCATGTATAAGTTGTCGCGGGCACTCAGTAGCGCTTCTAAAAATAAGTAGCGGTCATCTAATTTACGTGATCGGTCACCTTTTTGCTTTTTAGAATACGGCACTAAGTCAAAACCAATAGGCTGTACGTTACGCGGATAGTCGGCATCGTTTAAGCCAAGCATACATACCACTTTAAATGGTACGGCGCGCATTGGCATCAATGTACAAAAGTTTACTTGGCCTACTAAAAACCGCTGCCCTACGCCTTTTTCTTGAATGCCTTGCTTAATTAAATAACTAACAATACGCTGCGAAACCGCTTTGTTGTAATCGCCGTTGTTGTGGTGCTTTTGTAACTCTTCAAGCACATTTTGCAGCACTAATAAATCCCAGCTGTCGTCGCTTTCACTTTCGTATATCGCGTTTAATAGTTCGCTTAAAATATGCGCTTTATTAGTCAGTGTATCGTCGGGCGTTAATTGCTCTTTAAAGCTTTGCAGTACATCAATAAAGTGCACAAGCTTATTGAGCGTATCAAGCGCCATGCCTTCTACTTCGTCGGCGCTGTAAATGCCGTTAAACGGGCATTGCTCGTCGCGCATGGCAATACCAAGCAATAAACGGTTGAGCCCATGCTGCCAGGTATTTAAATCGATAGCGGGTAAATCAAAGCTGCTTTTATGCGCTGCGTTTATACCCCATTTAACGCCTACGCGTTCAAGCCAGTATTGAATTTGCTCGTATTCGTGCGCTTCAAGCCCAAATTTTTCGGCTATTTGCGTCACTTGTAATAAATCGAGAATATCTGACACACCAAAGCGCGAAAACGGTAAGTTAGCTAAACTCGCAAATGAACTAAGGACGGGCTTTTCTTGCTCGATGGCCAAATCGGCCAATGCGTAAGGAATAAAGCGGCTACCTTGTGCGCCACCAAATACGGCTTCAATGTAAGGGCTGTAAGTGCCTACATCGGGCATCATCACAATTATGTCTTTAGGGGTTAGTTCGGGGTTTTGATTAAATAAGTTAAGTAAGTAGTCGTGCAAGCGCTCAACTTCTCTGAGCGGTGTATGGCAATCGCTGAGCGTAATGCTAGTGTCGGTTGCACTGATTGGTAATTTACCTTCGTCGTTTATAAACCACTCTTTGTTATCGGTTAGCGATTCTCCTTTAAACGCAAGTTGATAAATCTCGCTTTGTACTTGCCCTAGTAAGGTGTCGTCAAACACATCAATAAAACCATCAATCCAACGAGCATCTAGCTGTACAAGTTGCTCAAAATAGTCGCGACCTAATTTACCCCACGACGATAATAACGGATTACCAATAAAGTAGTATTCTTCATCTGGGTTAGTGTGTTTTTTTTGTTGTGCTTCCACCAGCGGCATTTTAGCGTATTTAGCGCTTATTTTAGCCGCTGTTTTTTCATCTATAATATCGCCCCAGTAATGCTCACTTGGGTTAAAAAAGAATAATATAACCTCTGTTTTTTTACTCAGCGCTTCAAATACGTCTAGCTGGGAGCTGGCAATCGCCGATATACCAAATAAGCTAATGCGTTGTGGTAGTAAGCTATTATCCATAGTCTCAAGTGCTGCAAGTAATTGCCCTTGCATGTTAGCGCGATGAAATTGGCTTTGCCCAAGGTCTTGGCTTAGTTTTACAATGCGTCGCCATAAGTCAGGTTGCCATGGGGCTATTGTTACATCTACATCATCAAGCTCATCTTTACCGCTATCCCATGTGGCAATCCAGTGTGGTCGGTACATTAAATATTGGTCGTACACATCGGCTATTTTTTCGCACAGTGCAAAAGTTTTTTGCCCGTCAATATCACCCTCTAAATAAGTTTTTAGCGGCAAATATAATGGTTCATCAATGCACGTTGGTAAAATTGCAAACAGTTTCCAAGCAAGGTTGGGTTTGTTAAATGCCGACTCTTTAGGGACATTTGGCAATAATTGCTGATACAACTGCCAAATAAAGCTCGACGGCAGCGGAAAGTCCACTTGCGCTGCGACCCCTAAGTTTTCGCTCAAACCTATTTTTAACCACTGCGACATACCCGGCGATTGCACTAGCACTACTTCTTTGTCGAACGGACTTTGCAATGGGTTTACTTTTAACAGCTGGTGAAACTGCGCTTGCAGAGCTTCCATCCGGTTTGATTGAATAATATTTAGCATATAACACGGTCCTTGCTTGAGATAGAACCAGTGTAAGATATTTTTAATATTAGGGGTAGCGCAAAAGGGTAATTGGCTTTAATAAATCAGAGAGTTAAGAACTAATTTACAGGTTTTTAAACGCACAGCATCTATTTTATAAACTGTGCGTAGTGAGTTTATTTATAAGGGCTAATACTTGATAAACTAAAGTCACTTTGCATTATTACTTCGCCATCAATACCTTTTAATTTAAGTGAAATAGTGGGATCAATTTGCTGCCAGTCTATGCTTAAATCACCATAATTTACGTTATGAGTAAAATTCCCTACTCGGTGTTTGTTAGGGCTTACATCTTTCCACTTTTCAGTTAAGCCAGAGCTGGTCATCTCAATTAATGGGTAATCAAGGTTTTGCTGATACTTTGATATTTCACCCCAGTGCGTATCGCCGCTGATGATCACTACCCCATTTACCTTATGCTTTTTAATCAATGCAAATAAACGGTTTCTATCTTCAGGAAAGTTTGCCCATGACTCCCAACCTGTAAAATCGGGTAAAAGCTGTAAGCTTGAGGCAATCAATTTTATTGCAGCAGGCTTTTTAAGCTCATGTTCAAGCCATTGCCACTGGGCTTCACCTAGCATTGATGCGCCCTTTACTTCACTAGGACTATACGGGCCTTGGTTATTTAACTTACGCTTAGTGTAGTATTCAAGCTCGCTTACATGGTTTAGCGCATCACGGTTCCAACGTAAATCAGGTATTATTACTTGTATGGTTTGCTCATTTTCACCATACATGTACGAGGTATAAATTCCATCAGGACGAGTGCGACGCGCTGAGTTTACAGGTTCATCCCAAAAATTAAGCATAATTTGGCGTGATTCCTCTTTATGCGGATACTCTTTACCTGCATCGTTTTGGCCATAATCGTGGTCATCCCACATAGCAATAATAGGCGTTTGCGCTTTCAAGATTTTAAAACCAGCCTTTGCCCCTAAACGTTGGTACTTATCGGCAAGTACATCCATATCGTTGGTATCGCCATAAATATTGTCACCCAAAAATATAAACAAATCTCCCTGCTCTTTGTTAATTGCATTAAATATGGGTATTTTTTTATCTTGATGCCCACACGAACCAAACAGGATTTTAGATGGCGCAGCAGTAACACTTACGCTAATAACCAAACTCAACGCCAAGCCAAATAGAGTCAATGGTTTTAATAGGTTCTTCATTTTAAAATCTCGCTAATAGCAGGCGCCATATTTGAATTTATTTCATTTGGGTTCTGCCCAAGAGCCTTTAAAACGGTCGCCGCTATTTGCGCTTGTTTAAGCTCATTTTTAGTTTTAATTAAGCCACTACCTTTTATTGCGGGGCCAATGGCGGCAAGCCAAATATGTTCAGAGCCGACAATTCCTTCTGGGTAGGTATTTTCACCTAACTCTAGCTCAGCAAGTGCACGTTTAGAGCTGTGATGTTGCCAATCATTGGCATTATTGCCACGGCCGTGATCAGTAGTAATAATTAGTGTGGTGTTATTTTTATAACCCGTTGTAGTTTGAATGGTTGCCCATAAGTCTTTTATAAACGCGTCACTTTGCCTTGCCGATTTAAGGTATTGATCGTAATGACCATCATGCGCAAAGTCATCGGTTTCGCCTAAACTTATCACTAACAACTTAGGCTTTTTAGCCAACATATACGCTTTAGCAAAGCGATATGTAAAACTATCTAGTCGTACGTTATACCAAGGACTGGGGATTTCATTTTGTAGCGCATTTAATAGTGGTGCATCAGTGAATAAATTCTCTTCAATTGACATAAAACCTGCATTTACATACACGTTACTGCGCTTAGTATTTACAATGTATGGGAATACATCCCAACTACCGAATAAGGCTGTGCTACCTTTAAACTCAGGTAACTTATCTAAACGCTCTAAAATAGTTTTATTTGGGTTGAGCACTTTGTTGTTACTATTTATATTTTCGTCAACTTCACCGGTGAGTATTTCGTTATAACCAGGGTATGAAAAATACCACGGGTTACTTACCGACATAGTAGAGCCGTTAGCTCTATCGCCAATTATAATCCCTTTTTTAGCCACTACTTGAGTTAAAAAAGGCATTAGTAATTGCTGGCGCTCATTTGCTGTTTTTGCCCAAAACTGAGGCTTTAATTGCTCAGGCTTTTTAACAAAATCAGCATTATTAATTAAGCTATTATCAGCCCCATTAAATACTTCTTGCCAGCGTACTCCATCAAGCGTTACCAGCACTACATTTTGCGCTGCTGCAAAGTTGCTCGCTAATACACTTAAGCTAAATAGTGTTACTTTTAAAATCGTTTTCATCGCGTTTTTCCGCCCTTTCATATAATAAAGCCCATCAATGATGGGCTTTTTTAAATTCAATTACTTAAACCTAATTAAAAGTCAGCGGTAAATGTAACTGCTGCTGTGCGAGGCGCACCAATAAAGTAAGTAGAGCCATTGCCTGTACCACCTGCTAAGTAGCTTTTGTCTGTAACGTTATAAACAACAAACGATACGTCAATGGCTTTGAACGGACCTGCATTTACATCAGTTGAGTAGCCTGCATTAAAATCAAGTACGGTGTAACCGTCTACTTTATTACGCGCGCGAGTGTCTTCATCTTGCCATGCACCTAAACGCTCGCCTGTGTACTTAGCCGATAAACCAACACGAAGTCCATCGCTAAAGTAGTCGGTAGATACCACAAATAAATCTTCTGATGAGTCTATTATGCTATCGCCTTTTCTAAAGCTCGGCGCTACCTCATTACCACTTTCATCTTTTAATATTACGCCTTGTGAGTCGTATGCATTTGGATCATCTGATGAATATTCAGAACTGCTATTAGTATACGACGAGTACACGCTCCAGCTTGGTGTTAACATATAGCTTACTGCAAGCTCAAGCCCATTTGAGTCAATGCCCCCTACATTTACGTACGAGCCATTTGTACCAATAGTGTAATCAATGCCGTCGGTGCCACTACCAGGTGCAATAAAAGTAATACGGTTATCAAAATTAACACTGTAAGCCGTTGCGGTAAGCGTTAACTTATCGGCTTGATAACGTACACCAAAGTCAATATTGTCGGCAGTTTCTGGTTCAATATTTGTAAGTGTTGAGCTATCTCGTTCCAGTACACCGTCTTTTATTGCAGCAAAATTTTCGCTGTAGCTGGCAAACAATTCTGTGCTGTTATTTAACTGATACAATACACCACCACTAAATAACACGTCTGAGTCGCTATCTACTTTATCTGATCTTTCGTTAGCAAAGTGGTAGTACTTTTGTAATTCAACTAAATACTGTTTTGCACCAATATTTAATGTTAAGTCACCAAAATTAATCGAGTCTTGTAGGTACCATTTGAATGTATCGGTATCAAAGGTGTTTTTGTATTGTGTCCAGTAAGGTGTGCTGTCAAAGTGATGATAGATACGCGCGTCAATTACTTTGTGCCAATCACGCGATTCTTCACGTTCGCTTTGCTCATACCAAAAGCCCGCTTCTATATCGTGATCGCCAAATGTGGCTTGGTAGTTTGCGGTTACGCCCAAACGATCTTTGTTGTAATGCGTATGGCGGTATGACATGACCGGCGTTGCTGTTGCATCGTAACACGCAGGATTTAAACCAGGACCCGACTCCCATGGCCAGCTCAAACTTTGCGTACAATCGGCATTTGGTGCAAGTGGGTTGCCTTCACTATCAGCAAAACCATAAGAGCCTGCATTAATACCGCCCTCGGTAGTTGGGTCGCCATTTTCATCAACAGGCGTTGTTAAATAAGGTGGGATCCAATCGCCACGCCCTGAATTTTTATGATAATAAGGGCTAACTGTTAATAATGACGTTGGCGAAATCGCGTATTCAAATTTTAAATAGCCTAAGGTATTTTCACGAAGCGTTCCCCAGCCTTCTGCAAACATTTGGTCAAAATGAGGAACTCCCGTCCAATTCCATGTTAGCTGATCCCACTCTGGTGTTTGTTCAAACTGCTCAAGGCTTACGCTGTTATAGTTTGTCTCGCTGACATCGTCGTAAGATAAACGCCCGGTAAGTGTTAAGTCGTCAAAATTAGATACAAACTTAACCTCAGCATGTTGATTGTCTTTACCGCCATTACTGCCTGAGCCAATCCAGCGGCTTGTATCGGTTTGCGAGTAACTTACGTACGCTTGTGTGTTATCAAAAACAGTGCCTGTTTCGTGTTTAAAGTAATAACGCGTGGCATCGTGGCTGCCTGAGGTATACGCAAAGGTAGTGCCTTTTTCAAGGCTTGGGTCTTTACTTACAAAGTTAAATGTCCCGCCTAGCGCTTCAAGTGAAGCCGACTTAATATCAGACGTACCTTGACCAACTTCCACCGTTGCTAAATTTTCGCTTTCTAGGTAACGGTTAGCTTTAGCACCACCACCGTAATTAGAGCCACCATTGGGAATGCCATCAACGGTCATTCCTAATTGCTGTTGGTTCCCGTCAATACTAAAACCACGCATTGTAATTGTAGTTGACCAATCATCGCCACCAAATGCATCACCTTCGTTTATGCTAATACCTGGTAAGTTGTCAATAACCGATAATATGCTCGATACCGAACTTTGCTGCTCAAGCATTGCAGGCTCAATAACATTGTTAGCGTAGCTCGTTGGTTTAGCTACAACGGTTACTTCTTCTATGGTGTTGTCGTTAGCATAAGCAGATGTTGATACAGCCATGGCAATAGCCATGCTCAAAAGCGATTTATTTTTTAAAGCGTACATTGTTGTCCCGTTTGATTTTAATTATAAAATATGAAAACGAGCACAGTATGAATTTCAAATATGACAACGAGGATGAACTTTATTTACATAAAGGTTAAACAAATATGGGACATTTATGGCGGGAATATGTACAAAAAAAGACACCCAAGGGTTTAACTTTGGGTGTCTTAATTATTTTCTAGAACTTATTACAAATAGTAATTTATTTCAATTCAGCTAGCATTTCATCGCTGTATGGTACTAACTCTTCACCGTTTGCAACTTTGCTAATATAATCTGGGTTTGCAATAAGTGGACGACCAATAGCGATTAAGTCAAACTTAGCATCGTTAATTGCCTCTTTTGCAGACTCAAAGCTATAGCTGCCTACACCTACTAATGAGCCTTTGTAGCCTGCACGTAAAAATTCAGACGTAGATTTACCTTCAAGTGATTCAAACGTTGTACTGTCGTCAAAAATACCGCCGTGCAAGTACGCTAAATTTCTCTTTTCAAGTTCTGGTAACAAGTAATCAAATACCGCTTTATCGCGGCTATCTTCGCTCATGTTAAAGTACGCACCTGGTGTTAACCTAAGTGCAGTACGCTCGTTGCCTACAGCTGCAATAACGGCATCGGTTACTTCTAGAGCAAAGCGCGACATATTTTCAGGCGTTTGACCGTATTCGTCGCTGCGCGTGTTTGCAGCGTAATGTAAAAATTGGTCAACTAAATAACCGTTAGCACCGTGAATTTCTACCCCATCAAAGCCCGCTTCAATTGCGTTTTCAGCGGCTTTTGCAAAATCAGCAACTAGAGCTTTAATGTCATCCGTTGTGGCTGCTTTTGGTGTAATGTATGTAAGCTCGCGCATACGTGGTACAGAGCCTTCAACACCAATTGCCGATGGCGCAAGTACATCACCATCAAAAAAGTGAGGATGTGCAACACGACCAACATGCCAAAGTTGTGCAAACATTTTGCCGCCATTAGCGTGCACTGCGTCTGTTACTTTTTTCCAACCTTGAACTTGCTCGCTGGTAAATAAACCCGGAGTATTTGGGTAACCTTGTCCATCTGGACGAATAATAGTTGCTTCGCTAATAATTAAACCGGTTTCGGCACGGCGAGCATAATATTCAACCATATCTTGTGTTGGCACTAAATTATCGTCAGCCATACAACGCGTTAATGGTGCCATAAGTACACGGTTTTTAAGCTCTATCGTATTATTTAGTTTAAACGGAGCAAGTAGATCAGTTGTCATTTTTCAATCCTTCATTAAGTGTATGCTTACTACAATGTGGCCTTTTTACAAACATTCAAGTTTATTTTGAATGATCGCTCAAATTAGTGAGAACTTATACTGATCAACATACAAATTAGATCTACATTGATGAAATTAAATAGCAACTTTTCAACACTCTGTCATATAACTCGATATACTTGTGTGCATATAATTTAGATATAGTAATTAAAAGTGAGCTAATTATGACAACGCCAAATTTAAGCGAAGAACAAGCAGTAATTTTAGGGCTTGGAGCAAAAAAACGTCTCGCCTATATGTTCGAAACTGTGCAGCAATTTAAGCAAGTATGGATTTTAAACGACGATGATGGCTGCGTTATGCTTGCCAACGAAGATGACGACTGCGTACCAGTTTGGCCAACTCGCGAATTTGCAGAAGCATGGGCGACTGGAGAATGGGCTGGCTGTAGCGCTAAAGCAATCCCACTTGCAGACTGGTTTAGCCGGTGGACACCCGGTCTTGAAGAAGATGATTTACTTATTGCTGCATTTCCTACTGAGGAAGACGACGGCACAATATTGTTTTCAGACGAGTTTGAAAAGCAATTAAAAGCACCAAAGCAAAAATATTAAGGTTCAAAGCCTAAATACTCAGAGTTCTAAAATTTATAAACGCGGCACTTAATTTAGTAGCCGCGTTTTTATTACCTGTTTCTAAAACTCAAATACGCCTGCGTTATAGCATTTGCATCTTCTACTTGTGGATAATGGCCAAGCTCTACAAACTCTTGTACGCGCGCATTTGGGATCAGCTTTTTGTAATGCTCAATCATATGCTTACCAGAGATGGGATCTTCTGCGCCTGCTATAAACGTAAGTGGTATATGGCTATTTACAATGGCACCAACCCAGCGTTCTCGGTTTTGCTGCCTCTGTTTTATATAACTAATGAGTTTAGGCATAACGGCTAAGCCATCTTTGTAAACCAGCAGTTCCCAAAGTGTGTCTATTACCTGTGTTGTAGGCGGTGTATTTTTGCCAAAAATAGTCACTAGGTTATTGGCAAATTTTTGTTTATTCATTAATTTCGGCACTATCCAACCTAACTTCGAAAGTAAAAGCTTTTGTATAAATAATGGTTTATGCGCCTCAGGAAATAACCCACCATTTAAAAAACACACACTGTTTATTTTAAAGTCACTTTGCGAAGCTACTTGCCTTGCTAACAACTCTTGAGCCAAAGTATCGCCATAATCATGGGCTAGTATATGCACATCACTAATATTTAAACGCTTTAAAAATTGCGTGTATAAATCAGCTTGCTCGGTAATTTTATAAATAGCGTTTATTGGTTTATCTGACAAACCAAAACCTAGCATATCGAGCGTAATTACAAAATAATGTTCACTAAGCGTTTGCCACATACCTTCCCAATCCCAGCTAGCACTTGGAAAGCCATGTATTAAAAGCAGCGCAGGCTTACTTATATCGCCAGCTGTTTTAGTAAAAATTTGATGGCCACTAATTTGAGTAAATTGACCCTGTGATTGCCACTGTTGAAGAGAAAACATATATTAGCTTAATTTTTATTATTAATTTGTTAGTTTTATCATAAAGGTAATTAAAAAAGGACACAAAACCAATGCATAAAATTTGCATTGGCTTATTAAAAGTCATTTTAAAATTTAATAGTATAATCTACATAAACTCGGTGGTCGGCTCTGTCGCCTTTAACACCATCAACACTGCCTGACTTTTCGGTTGTATAATCTACATATAACCAGCGCAAACTTAAGCCTTTAATTTTCTCAACTTTATAGCGGGTATCTACAGCCCAGTACTTTTCATCTGCTTCACCGCCTATTTTACCTAAAGCTGAATTTTCAGCGCCCGTACCGCTAGTGTAATAAAACTTAGTGCTGAGCCCTGGAGATAAAGCTTTTAAATCAATTCCTAAACGAGCTTGCCATGATGTTTCATTTTGGTTTGTTAAATCGGCGCCAATTAATGAGCGAGTTGGAAATGGGTTTGTACCATGATCGCCACTAAAGTTATCTTCAATCCAAGCATCGCTTACTTTAGTAAAGGCCGCACCTACACTCCAAATATCTTTTTTCCAATCAGCATCTAAGTAATATGCAAATCCATCGTTTTCACTTTTAGTTAAGCCTGTTAATTCACCAGGTGCATCTTCATCATCCAAGTCACCGCTCTCTGCGCCTGTTACAAATAAATCACCATCATCTTGTGAGGTAAATATACCACTTGAAAGCGTTAACTTACTTTGCTCAAGTTTTATGTCGTAACTGATTTTTAATCCCATTTTACTTAGGTAATTGTGGGACTTTAAATATTCAGCTTCTAATGTTATGTCGTCTTTTTTATGCGTAGCACCTACGCCCCAAATTACACTAATAGCGCCAGTTGCAGATTGATCGGTAGAAAAATCTTCCCATCTATCATCATGTCGACGGCTCCATTTATCGTATACATAACCATATAATTTAGTGTTGCCGATATTATAGTCGCCAAAAACACCTCGAAAAGTATTAGGAATAGCACGGCTGCCTGAGCTTTTTAAAAGCATACTTTTGGTTTTTTGCCCACCTACTTTAACGTGACCGTTGTTGCCCAATTTAAAATCTAAAAAATATTGACCAAATTTAGAAAAGCTATCGTCTACTCCACCACTCTCATTACCTGCTGGTAAAATATTACCTGCGGCTGAACCTGTAGAGTTAATATTCATTGCGGTGTAAGTCGATACACCCACACTCAATAAATCGTTTATATAACCCGATGTGTAATTGAGCTCTATACCTTGAGCAAAGGTAGAATCGTCACTTGCGTCGTTATCGTAGTCACGGTCAAAATAAATTGATCTAAGTTTTATATTAAATTCATCTTGTTCTGTCAGCCCATTAACAGCGGCATACGAAGGTATAGAAATACACGTTAATACTGCGGCTGTTACCGCAAATAATTTATAGAGCCGTAGAGTCATAGTTATCTCCGTTACCTTGTTTTGTGTTAATTTAATGCAGCAGTGCATAACAACGTGTACGTTTAGCAAAAATGGCAAACGTCGTATAAGGTAATTACATTTCACGCAATGACGTTTTTTCATGCTATTAAATATAGAACAATATAAGTTTTTTAATGTTTTAATTTTCATGCTATGAATATTAAGTATTTGTTTTGTGCTCGATACATCACAACATTGAGGCAGCTATTTACTCGTATCTATACTGCTAGGTCACTTTAAAAACACTATAATTATGGCTGAATTTTACTTGGGGTAAACTTACCAAATTTAAATCAGGAGCAAAGACTAAGAGTTATTCGTTGTTTTTATGGGCATCTAATCCACACTAAAAACCAGTAAATATAAAAACGAACACTTTTAGCTAATACTTTTGTTGGTAGTTATAAAGCCACCGAAAACATATAAATTATTATATTTATATGTATGTTCATTTTACCTTGATGCTTAAAATCAAATTTTTACATTCCCTCCACTCTAAACCACTATAAAATATATATATTCTAATTTAAAACAAAGTTGTATCCTGAATAATAAGTGCTATATTTATCTCGATGATAAAACAGATATACAATTAGTATATTCATAATAAAGGATGGGTTAATGTTTTCAGGACGACCGGTTAGTAAAGGGCTATTAACCTCTGTACTTATTCATACCATTTTACTCACCATCGGTGTTGGGTTAACTTATATTGCTCATATTAAGCATCAAGATGCACTTAACAACAAAATAAATGAAGCCCTTACTAGTCGACTTTCTACGCTTTCATCAGGCGTAGAAAGCAGGCTCGATTTATATAAGTATGGTCTATTTGGTTTAAAAGGCTTTGTTCACGGCATAGGTGTTAACAACCTAAACTACAAAGCAATTTCTAATTACTCTAACAGCCGTAACTATGCCCAAGAGTTCCCCGGCGCAAACGGTATTGGTTTTATAAGAAAAGTAAACTCTGAAAACTTAAATCAATTTCTACAAACTGCAAAAAACGATCGTCCTGATCATATATTTAATATAAAAAAACTCACGAACAAGAGTAATGAACTTTTTATTATTCAATACATATTTCCTGAAAAAAGCAATTTACAAGCCATTGGGTTAGATATTAGTTCAGAGGAAATGCGTCAACAAACGGCTTTAAATGCAGCTATTAATAATAGCACTCAACTAACAGCTCCCATTACGTTGGTGCAAGCTGATAAAAAAGCACAACAAGGCTTTTTAATCTTACTGCCAGTTTATAAAAAAACGATTATTCCTAAAAACAAAAATCAACGTTTAGAGCAGTTACTAGGATGGGTTTACTCCCCTTTATTAATTAATAATATTTTGGACTCTTTATCACAGGTAGATGAAAATCACCTCATTATTAGCGATCTTAATAGTAGCACCGACTTTTTTAGTTATGGCGCTAAAAGTACTTCTACAAATTTCTATCACAGTAAAGTAATAGAGGTTATGGGAAGAAAGTGGAAAATAACAATTAATGCCTCAGATGAGTTTATTGAAACACTTAACTTACCAAGTAAGTATAAAGCATTAGTAAGTGGTATATTTTACACGCTAGGCTGTATGCTTATGGCTTTTTTAATACAGTTATTTATTTTTAGACGAAACCAAAGAATTAAAAGAAAAGCACTACAAGCAAAAAAAAATAAGCTCGCATTACAACAAGCAAATTTAAGACTAGAAAATGAAGTAAAACAACGCACCAAAGAAATTGCAGATATAAGTATGCTTCAGCGTAGTATTTTAAATAGTGCTAGCTATTCGATTATTGCTACCGACATAAATGGCTTAATTACATTATTTAATCCCGCCTCTGAAAAGTTATTAGGCTATAAAGCGCAAGATGTTATTGGAATTGAAAACCCTGGCATTTTTCATTTAGAAGAAGAAATTATAAAAAAAGCTCAGCAACTAAGTACTGAATTAAATAAACTTGTCTCCCCTAGTTTTGAAGTTTTGATATTAAAAGCAACAGCAACTAAGCCTGATATTAATCAATGGACATACATCTCCTCTTCGGGTAAAAAAATACAAGTTAATATAAGCGTTACTTCTTTATTGAACAATGAAAATGAAGTTGTTGGTTATTTGGGGGTAGCATATGATTTAACCGAACAAATTAATCACGAACAAGCTCTTGGAGATGCTAAAGAGTTAGCTGAGCAAGCATCCCAAGCTAAATCTGAGTTTTTAGCAAATATGAGTCACGAAATACGCACTCCTATGAATGGCATACTCGGCACATTACAGTTACTGCAAGAGCAACCATTAAATGAAAAGTCAAAAGAGTATTTAAAAAAATCACTTTATTCAACCCGCTCACTCACCACTATTATTAATGATATTCTCGATTTTTCTAAAATTGAGGCTGGTAAGCTTTCATTAGAGCATAAGCCTTTTGATCTTTTTGAAGTGATTCATCACTTAGAGTCAGATCTTGGTCTGCAAGCTAGCGATAAAAACATATACCTTAAATTTGTTATCAATATTAATCATAAGTACTGGGTGGGCGACCCCGTTAGACTCAGACAGATATTTTTAAACCTAATATCTAATGCGATTAAGTTTACGTCGCAGGGCGGCGTTACAGTAACGTTTAGGCTAACCGACGAAAACAAAATATGTTGTTGTATATCAGACACCGGAATTGGAATTTCTGAGCAGGCTATAGAGCGATTGTTTGAGCGCTTTGAACAAGCAGAGCAATCAACTACGCGTGAATATGGCGGTACAGGCCTAGGCTTACCAATCACTAAATCATTAATAGGCCTCATGAATGGCGAAATTAAGGTAACAAGCCAACTAGGCTCCGGTAGTCAGTTTTATGTGTACCTACCACTAGATCAAGCACAGATTGATGAAAGCGCATTAAAAACAAAAAATGTTGATCTCCCTGACCTATCCGGAAAAACCATTTTATTAGCGGAAGATAACAAAATAAATCAGCTTGTTGCATCTGCGATGCTTGAACCGACTAAAGCTACCATTATTATTGCAAATAATGGGTTAGAAGCAGTTTCATTATACAAGTCACACAAGCCCGACATTATTTTTATGGATATCCAAATGCCAAAAATGGATGGACTTCAGGCATGTAAACAAATTAAAGCGCTTGATAGCGAGCAAATCGTTATTGCATTAACCGCTAATGTTTTTACAGAACAAAAAGAGATATACAAACAGTTATTTGATGGTTACGTTTCAAAGCCAATTGAAAAACATGAACTTATAGGCATGTTATCAACGCTCGATTTAGTCGATAGTTAATTTAGGCATTAAAAAACCCAGTTACTAATACCTTTCGATATTAGTAACTGGGCTCTAAGAATAATGGTGGAGGGAGAGGGATTCGAACCCTCGTTAGGGATAAACCTAAACACACTTTCCAGGCGTGCGCCTTCAGCCACTCAGCCATCCCTCCACAGTGTTGCAATTGTATAATGCAACAGCGCGCTATAGTATGAAATAGACTCTTAAGGTGCAAGGCATTTTTAAATATGAGTATTTAAATGATTATTAATTAAACAACAACTTAAGTGTAGGCACAAAAAACGGCTAAACCAGGGGTTTAACCGTTTTAATTTATACTTTTAAAATTACTTAGCCATGCTCGCAGTAAACTCAAGCATGCGATTTAGAGACTTGAGTGCGCCTTCGCGTAAATCCATATCAACGAATACTTCTTTACCTTTAGGGCTTATAAGGGCTTCCTCAATCGCTTTTAAGCCATTCATTGCCATCCAAGGACAATGAGCACAACTTTTACATGAAGCGCCCTCACCTGCCGTTGGAGCCGCAAAAAACTCTTTGTCTGGGCACAGTTGCTGCATTTTATAAAAAATACCGCGATCGGTTGCTACAATAAACTTTTTGTTTGGCATTGTTTGCGCAGCTTTAATTAATTGGCTCGTAGATCCAACAGAATCTGCAAGTGCAACAATTTCTGCTGGTGACTCAGGGTGAACCAATACACCTGCATCTGGGTGCAATGCTTTGAAGTCTTTTAATGCCTTAGTTTTAAACTCGTCATGCACGATACATGCGCCATTCCACATTAGCATATCAGCACCGGTATTTTTTTGAATGTAGCTACCAAGGTGCTTATCTGGGCCCCAGATGATTTTTTCGCCTTGCTCATCTAGGTGCTCGACTATTTCAAGCGCACATGATGAGGTTACAATCCAATCTGCACGCGCTTTAACTGCGGTAGAGGTGTTTGCATACACAACCACTTTACGGTCAGGGTGCTCGTCACAAAACGCTGAAAACTCATCTACAGGACAACCAATATCAAGCGAACACGTCGCTTCAAGCGTTGGCATAACAACCGTTTTATTAGGCGTTAAAATTTTGGCGGTTTCGCCCATAAATTTTACGCCCGCAACAATAATCATATCTGCATCGTGACGTGCGCCAAAACGTGCCATTTCTAGCGAGTCGGCAACGCAGCCGCCGGTTTCTTCAGCAAGTGCTTGAATTTCAGGATCGGTATAATAATGTGCAACAAGTACTGCATTTTTATCTTTCAGTAATTGTTTTATACGCGTTTTGTATTCGCCTTGCTCGTCTTGTGTTAACGGTGCTGGCTTAGGAGGGAAAATATAACCTTCAGGCATAATTGTTTGAGCTAGACTCATGTTCTCGACCACTTATCTACAGTGCATTAATTACGGCGAATTATACGAGAATATAAACACAAATAACAGCAAACTAGCGAAGCTGTTTATAAAAAATAGAATGGGAATTTAAAAAAGAATATAAAGGAAAGTATTAGAGAGTGGTGGGTCATGATGGATTTGAACCATCGACCAATTGATTAAAAGTCAACTGCTCTACCAACTGAGCTAATGACCCGCTCTAATATAAATCTGCTTTGTAAAAAGCGTGCGTAAATCCGCCGATTAAAACTTTCATAGAATGGTGGGTTATGATGGATTTGAACCATCGACCAATTGATTAAAAGTCAACTGCTCTACCAACTGAGCTAATAACCCG
>NZ_JADYXE010000038.1:0-23201 GCF_015864465.1 Pseudoalteromonas sp. SWN29 | reverse complement strand
AAGAATGGTGGGTCATGATGGATTTGAACCATCGACCAATTGATTAAAAGTCAACTGCTCTACCAACTGAGCTAATGACCCGCTCTGACGTTGCGTTTTATAACAACTTAGTATTCTACGTAAATCCGCCGATAAAAGACCATTCAAAGAATGGTGGGTTATGATGGATTTGAACCATCGACCAATTGATTAAAAGTCAACTGCTCTACCAACTGAGCTAATAACCCGCTCTTTTTGTCGCATTTCGAGTGGGGTAACCATTCGTTTGCTGCGGGCGCTTATAATACTTATTTATAAAATGAGTGCAACCGAAATTGTCTCTTTTTTTAAGTTTTTATGTCTAGATGCACAAAATTAAACCGTTTGTGCTCAAACTACATGCAAATCCAAGATTCATCGAGACTTTTCATGTAGTTTGGTCGTCTTAACTAAAAACTTAATCGCTAGTTCCCTAAACGATCAGTTGCTAGTTTTGCAGCCGTTGTACTTGGGTATTGACTGATAAGATCGCTCAATATTTTTTGTGCTTGCGCCGCTGAACCCTGATCTTGTAAAAGTGTGCCCAACTTTAGCATTGCATCTGGGCGCTTATTAGAATTTGGAAATTCGTTAACAACCACTTTAAAGTGCTCTACCGCTTTTACACCATCATTTTTAATCGTAAGCAACTGGCCTAACCAATAATGTGCGTTAGACGCATATACAGAATTTGGATAAGTAGTTAAAAACGTTTGAAACTCAGGAATTGCTTGATCATAGCGTTTATCTTTCATTATTAACGCAACAGCACGCTCGTACGCTTCGTTTTCAGATAAGTCACTGCTATAGGTCTGTGCATCGTTTGGCTGCGCCTGATCGGCTACCGGAGCTGCTGGCTGTGTATAAGCTTGGCTAACGCGGTTTTCGATTTCTTGGTACAACTCACGCTGGCGCTGCAGTACTTTTTCAAGCTTGTAGCTTTGCTCTTCAGTTACACCGCGAATTTGACTCACTTCGTCTTGTAACAAATTAAGCTGTTGCTGTAACTCTACTTGTAAAAAGTTACGCTGTTGCATCATATTCTCAAGCGACGCTAATCGCTTCTCAATACTTGATTGTGAACTTGCAGCTTCTGAAACAGGAGCGGGAGCAGCCATTAACTGGGTGCTCCCGCTCAATATCATGGCTGCCAAAATAATTTTCGGCTTCATAATATCTCTTATCTTAGTAAACTAGTACCGCACGGCGGTTTTTAGCGAAAGCTGATTCAGTGCGAGACTTAACCATTGGCTTCTCTTCACCGTAGCTTACCACTGACATTTGGCTAGCTGAAACACCTAAGCTTAATAAGTATTTTTCAACTGCTTGGCCACGGTGCTCACCTAGTGCAATATTGTACTCTGGCGTACCGCGCTCATCTGCGTGGCCTTCAATTAGTACTTTAACTGATGGGTTTTGAACTAAAAACTCAGCATGTGCACGAAGTAAGTCTGCGTACTTGCTTTCAACTGTTGCAGTATCAAAATCAAAGTAGATTACTTGCTCTTGACGAAGTGCTTCGTACTTTTGACGAAGTTGCTCTTCAGCTTGTTGCTCAGGAGAAATTGTAGCTACTTCAACCGTATCAGTATTCATTGATTGCTCAACAACACCTTGGTTTGATTGGTTTGCAGCACCTTCGTCAATATCTGAAGATGAGCTACAAGCTGCTAATGTCATTACTGGCACAGCAATTAGCAGGCCTTTAAGTATTTTGTTAAGTTGCATTGAGTAGATTCCTATTTTGAGTAAACCAGTAATATTACTGTAAGTATGGCGACCAAGCTGGTGCCTTTACTTGTCCGTCTAGCACAGGTAACCGTGCTTTAAAGCGGCCGTCCATCGATACTAGCGCAAGTACCTGTTTATTATTATGAAGCGTGCTATATATAATCATCGAACCATTTGGCGCTATGCTCGGTGATTCATCTAGGCGTGTTCTCGTTAGTACTTGGAACGCACCTGTAGCCAGCTCTTTCTTAGCAAGATGGTACTGCCCGTTGGTACGGTTAACCATCACTAATTCTTTTCCATCTGGTGAGATAGAACCCGCAAGGTTCATATCGCCATCAAAGGTAAGTCGTTGTGACCTACCTGTTTTTAAATTTAACTTATAAATCTGAGCATTACCACCCCTTTCAGATGTAAACACAATATCTTGGCTATTTGGGTACCAAGATGGTTCAGTATCTATGCTACGGTGATTTGTTAAGCGTGTTTCTTTACGGGTAGCCAAGTCAAGCATGTAAACTTCTGTTGCGCCTGTTTTATCTTTTGAAAGCACTAACAGTAATTTTTTACCATCTGGCGAAAACTGAGGCGCACCATTAATACCACGGTAGCTTGCTACAATTTCGCGTTTACCTGTGTATATGTCTTGAATGTAAATTTGGCTTTGACGGTTTTCAAACGTTACATACGCTAGCTTAGTACCATCTGGTGACCATGCCGGCGACATTAACGGCTCTTTTGAGCGAAGTAATACTTGCTCGTTAAAACCATCGTAATCGGCAACCACTAACTGATAAGGTTTAGGGTCATTATCTCGTACTATTACATAAGCAATTTTAGTTAAAAACGCGCCTTTTTCACCCGTTAGTTTTTCGTAAATAACATCGCTGATCCGGTGCGAGTAACGACGAAAACCGCTTTCGCTAATAACACTTTCACGTGCTTCTAAAACATGAGCTTGGCTTTTAACTAGTTTGCCATTACTCATCATTTGCGTGTTGCCACCGGTAATTTGGCCACGGATCACATCAATTAACTCATAACGTACTAAGTAACGGCCATCAGTCTGCTGCTCTACTTCACCAACAAGAATAGCTTCAACCCCTTTATTAACCCAAGACGCGTAATCAATTTCGCTGTCTTTACTTGGCTGTTGCGGCATTTGTGCCACTTCTACAGGTTTAAATTTACCACTGCGCATTAAATCAGCAGCAATAACACCGCTTAATTTTTCAGGTATTAGACCAACACCTTGATATTTAAAAGGGACTATCGCAATAGGCCTTGCACCGTCTACGCCCTCTGTTATTACAATTTCAAGCGCAGCATTAGCAACACCTTGAAATCCAAACAGTAAAACTAAACAGGCTATTTTTATTTTGTTGAACATATCATTCCTTTAAAATTCTGGCTTGATTGTTAAGTTAATATTCTTAAGTTGTTCGAATACGTCTCTATCTTTAGATACCGGTAATGTGTCGGCCATGCGTACTGCTCTTAATGCAGCTTCACATACTAACTTATCGCCACCTAATGACTTAACTTGCGTTACTAAACCATTAAAGCCTAAGCGAATATTGACTCGGCACTGCTGGTTTTTCATTTTTTGATCAATCAGTAAGTTTTGCTGAATACGCGCCATAATTAACGCTCGGTACTTATCAACTTCGCTCACTACTTGTTGCTGACGTATTTTACTACGGGCAGCCTGCTCTTTGGCAAGTTGCTCTTGTAACATTTGCTCTTGCATCGCTTGTTGGCGCTTACGCTCTGCCTCTGCTGCACGCTCTTTTGCCTCGGTTTCACGTTTTTTACGCGCAGCCTCTGCTTTTTTAAGTGCGTCTTCTTCGGTTTTACGTTTATCAGCAGCTGCTTTTGCTGCAGTTTCAGCTTCTTGCTTTTGCTTTTCGGCTTGCTTGGCTTTAGCGCGCTCTTTTTTCTCAATTGCGCGTGCTTTTTTAGCTTCTGCCTCGGCTTGCGCTTTTTCTTTCTCTTTAGCTTTACGCTGTTGCTCTAATTTTTTAATATTACGTGCTTCTGATTCACGTTGTTTACGCGCATTCGCCGCTCTGCGCTCTAAATCGCGAATACGTTTATCTTCTGCACTTTTTTTATCTTTTTCTTTCTTTTTAAGTTCAGCAATTTTTTGCTCAACTTGTTTTTGATCAACTGTAACAGCCGATACTGCTTTATCTGGCGTAGGTATAGCCGAATTAAGCGTTACTTCCATTACCTTAGGCGCTGGCGGATGAATGTTTGCAGATGCATACAAAAAACCACCAATACCTAAATGAAGCACTATCGATTTTACTACTGAACTATTCATACAGCTACTTCCCCTCAAAGGATTCAGTCATTAACCCTACTGACGGTACGCCTGCATTTTTCAAAAAATCCATTAGTAATAATACTTCTTGATACGACACCTTACCCGAGCCTTTAATCATAACTGGTACATCAGGATTTTTCATTAACTGTAATTTTATAACCGCAGCAACGTCAAGTGCTTCCATAGGTTCTTCAGGATCGGTACCTACGCTCACATAATATTTACCCTCTGCATCTATTGAAGCAATAATGGGTGGAACATCTTTAGTATCAACTAAATCAGACTCTTCCATTTTAGGTAAATCAACTTTTACACCGTGTGTAATAAGCGGTGCTGTAGCCATAAATATAATAAGTAGTACCAACATTACATCAATGTAAGGTACTACATTAATTTCTGCGACCGGACGGCGCTTTTTACGCTGATACATTCGCTTGTGCCTCTATTTGTGTAGCTGCTTGACGGTGTAAAATATTAGCAAACTCTTCCATAAAGTTAATATAGTGAGACTCAAGCTTTTCAACACTATTTGAAAAGCGGTTATAAGCAATAACGGCCGGAATTGCCGCGAATAAACCCATAGCAGTCGCAATGAGTGCTTCTGCAATACCTGGTGCTACCATTTGTAATGTAGCTTGCTTAACTTCACCTAGTGCAATAAAGGCATTCATGATACCCCATACAGTACCAAACAAACCGATATACGGACTTATAGAACCTACTGTTGCTAAAAACGATAAGCTAGATTCAATTTTTTCAATTTCGCGAGAAAGCGCAACACGCATAGAGCGGTGCGTACCTTCCATAACAATACTCGCACTCTGAAATGTATTCTTTTTATGACGAGCAAACTCTTTAAAGCCCGAAGTAAATAATGCTTCAATACCTTGAGACTGACCGCTGCGTGACGATATTTCGTTATACAATTTGCTTAAATCAATACCCGACCAAAATTTTTGCTCAAACTTCTTAGCATTTGATAGAGCATCCGATATTGCTTTTTTACGCTGAAATATAATTGTCCACGACATTACAGACATGGCAACTAGCCCTAACATTACTAATTGAACAAGCAAACTTGCTTCTAAAATTAGATCTAAAAAATTAAGCCCTGATCCCACGTTAAACTCCTAAGTAAATTCAAAATACGGCAAATTGATTAATTTGTGTAAATATGACCGCTTACACGGTCAAAAGTTGCATCTAGTGTATCTAGTCCATTTCAAGCTGACAACGGTATTGCTATGAATAGGCAACAAAAAACGTTAAAAAACAGCTTTAGTTGGCATTTCCCTTTGCCTCAGTATTTTATTTAATCTTTTAACTAGGGTCTGTTGACCTTTCAAGGCTAAATTTGCAGCAGTCTGTTTGGTATTTAGGCAAGGCAGAGCCTATGCAGTGTGGTTATTCCCCATAAATAGGCGATAACGTAGCATTAATGCCAAACAGGCGCTGCCCAAAGGGTTCTTCCTAGGGGCTATTTACTCTTTATTGCTCGATTTTTACTTATTCTTACATGGATGTAAGTCAGTAGAATAACGCAGGAGCAGTTATCGAGCCCGCTAGGTTACAAATCTCGCGCCGTGATTAAATAGTCCCTAGTTTGAACAAATTTTAATCCGCAAAGATCAACAGACCCTAGGCTCGCTAATTATAAATATGCGTAAATATATAAGCAAAACGCCATAAAATGCGTCGTTTATTCAAAATAAGAGCATAAACACTTAAAATTTATAAGCTTTACCTTCACGTAATAGTAAAACTAATACCGCACCACAACATAAGATATAACTTAAACCATAAATTTCATTAACTTATAAATTTAACGATTAATTAACGCTCAAGATATAAACAACAATAAAATTCGACGAATTAGTTTTTCTAATCCGAAAATACAAATTTTCTAGTTTGAACAAATAAAGGTTCTTACGTATTATTACCCCATACCGAGCTAGCGCACTGAATGAGATAGTTTCATTAAGCCAAGTTCTTAGTAATAGGATATTTTATCGTATTACATTGTTTTACTCTTTGTGGATAAACCAAATTAAGTAAAACATAGTTCCCTAGATTACTTCCTTCAACTTGTTGTTTGCCCGCATTTTTTGCGGGCTTTTTTTTGCCTGCAATTTACTACGCTACACACTGTATTTATAAACTAATAATTGCCCTACCTATTTTACAATAAGTAATTCGGTTACTAGTTTGAATGGTACGCAGGATAGCTTCGCGAGTCTTAACGCCCTGTGAATTAACAGTTAACTATAAAGCGTATAAGTATTTTGAAATAACATTTGCAACAGTGTGCTGAGGTTTTGGGTAAAATACCAGCCGTATAAATATTTGAAAGAAAGGGATACTAAGTCAATTACCTGCTGCGCAATAAACCACAGCAAGTAATGTATATGATGAGGCTAGTCTTTTTTAGGAAGTAAACCAAAGTGATGGTATGCGCTGTCTGACACTATTCGCCCACGGGGTGTGCGCTGAATAAACCCTTGCTGAATTAAAAATGGCTCTATTACGTCTTCTATTGTTTCACGCTCTTCGCCAATAGCAGCCGCTACATTGTCGAGCCCTACGGGGCCGCCCATAAATTTTTCAATTATGGCGAGTAAATATTTTCGGTCCATATAATCAAAACCGCTTTTATCTACGTCAATCATATCAAGGGCTTGCTTAGCTACCTCGGCGTTTACTGTGCCGTCAGACTTTACTTGTGTGTAATCACGTACGCGGCGCAATAAGCGGTTAGCTATACGCGGTGTGCCGCGCGAGCGTTGTGCAATTTCGGTTGCGCCGTCGTCGCACATTTCTAAACCAAGATAATGTGCAGAGCGCCCTACTATATGTGATAAATCCTCTACTGAATAAAACTCTAATCGCTGCACAATACCAAAACGGTCACGTAGTGGCGATGTAAGTGAGCCTGCTCGCGTGGTTGCACCTATGAGTGTAAATGCTGGTAAATCTAATTTAATAGAACGCGCAGCTGGGCCTTCACCAATCATTATATCAAGCTGGTAGTCTTCCATCGCTGGGTAGAGTATTTCTTCAACTTGCGGGCTTAGTCTGTGTATTTCATCAATAAACAGTACGTCGCCTTCTTCTAAATTAGTAAGTAGTGCGGCTAAATCGCCCGCTTTTTCAAGTACTGGGCCTGATGTTGTTTTAATGCTTACGTGTAATTCGTTGGCCACAATGTTTGCAAGCGTGGTTTTACCAAGCCCTGGAGGGCCAAATATTAATAAATGATCGAGCGCTTCACCACGGGTTCGAGCAGCTTCAATAAAAATTTCCATTTGCTGCTTAACATGAGGCTGGCCTCTGTAATCGGCTAAAAGTTTAGGCCTTATTGCACGATCTATAGAGTCTTCATTTGTTTTTTCAGTCGCATCAATTAAGCGATCCGCTTCAATCATGGGTTACTCACAACATTGATTTTAAAGATTCTCTAATAAGAACCTCAGTAGACATATCGGGTTTGCTTATCGATTTTACTGCTTTTTGAGCTTGTGGCAATTTATAACCTAATGCAAGCAGTGCCGATACGGCATCATCGGCTGCGTTATTAGCTATTGTCGCATCGCTCATTGGCTCTATTACTGCGCTGTCGCTAAATGGCGTAAATAAATCATTGCCCCAATCTTTTAATCTGTCTTTCATTTCGAGTACTAAACGCTCGGCTGTTTTTTTACCTACACCCGGTAATTTAACAAGCGATGTTGAGTCTTCGTTATTCACACAACTCACAAATTGCTTAGCCGACATACCCGACAAAATAGCTAAACCAAGTTTTGGTCCTACGCCATTTGCTTTTAATAGCTCTCTAAATAAGGCACGCTCAACTTTATTATTAAAACCAAATAATAACTGAGCATCTTCGCGCACTACAAAGTGAGTGTAAACAATCGCGTTTTCACCAATTTTTGGTAAATCGTAAAAACAGGTCATTGGCATTTGTACTTCGTAACCTACACCACTTACTTCGAGTAAGATTTCTGGTGGCTGTTTTTCGACTAAAATACCATTTAAGCGGCCTATCATAGTTATTTCCTTAAACGTCCTCTAACGGTTTTGCTTGCGCTACCCGCTAGTTTAATTAAATTTTGTTCTGAATGGGCATGGCAAATAGCAATAGCCAGTGCATCAGCTGCATCGGCTTGTGGTGTACCGGGTAGTTTTAAAATATTTTTTACCATGTGTTGCACTTGTGTTTTATCTGCGCCACCGTTTCCTACTACCGCTTGCTTAATTTGCCTTGCTGAATACTCAAATACGGGTAAGTCGGCCATTGCAGCGCCCACAATAGCTGCGCCTCTAGCTTGGCCTAGTTTTAAAGCAGAATCGGGGTTATGCGCCATAAATACTTTTTCAATGGCAAAGGTTTCTGGCGAAAACTGCTCAATAAGCTGTGTAATGCCTTGGTAAATCATTTTAAGCCTAACCGGAAAAGGATGATCGGCTAACTTAATACAGCCACTGCCTAAGTATGTAAATTTAGAACCTTGGTGGGCAACAACGCCATATCCGGTCAAACGTGAACCAGGATCGATCCCTAAAATAATGGCCAAACTTGCATTCTCATTATTGTTATTTTTAAATTACGCTAATAATGCCAGAGCACTGTATAAATTACCAGTACAAAGAAAACAAAAATGCCCACATGTTAGGTGGGCATTTAAAGGAGCATGTTAGTTTAAGCTTACCCTAGGGCACGCACTAATCCTTGAGTGTTTTGTTTAAGTGTTCGGGCAATCATTAAATAGCCTAAACCGGCTACAAATACGCCGCCCGCTACCGGCCCAATAATCCATATATGCGGGTGTAGCTTACCGGCTAAATCAAACATTTGTTGCTGCACAATTAAAAGCGCTATATCACTAAAAAATGCGGCAACTAAACCGGCTAAACCACCGAGTAATAAAAACTCATACAGGGTCGCGTTTTTAATTAATCGGCTTTTAGCACCAAGTGTTCTAAGTATTACAATTTCTTGCATACGTTCACCCAAGCTAGCTTGCACTTGCGATATAAGTACAAGCGCCCCACACAGCACAACAATAGCCAGTACAAACCCAATAGCGAGTGATACTTGCGAAATAGTTGTTTGTATTTGCTTAACAAAGTTGTCAATGTCAATGGCTGTAATAGTTGGGTAAGTGCGCAATAACTGGCTAAAGTCACGCTTTTGCTCTGGGTTTATGCGTACCGACGAAATATACGTTGCAGGAAAATCTGCAAGTACATCGGGGCTTAAAATAATAAAAAAGTTAGGTTTAAGCGTGGCCCAATTAACTTTACGAACACTGGTAATTTTAGCGTCGAACGACTGCGAACCAATTAAAAATGTAAGCGTATCGCCTATTTCAACATCTAAACGCTCGAGCATCGACTCCTCTACTGAGGCTTCGGCTGTTGCATTTTCACCAAACCACGCGCCTTGTGTTACTTCATTTTGGTCAGGCACATCTTTAAGCCATGTAAGGTTTAGCTCACGGCCAATACCTGCACGTGCTTCTTCGTCTTTTTTCTCGTTGTCTTGCAGCGATACAGAACGCGCAACCAACTCGCCGTTTACCGCATTTACGCGCCCACGAATAGTTGGATAAAACTCCGATACCTGAATATCTTTTTGTGCCAAATATTCATTAATTGGCCCAAGCTCATTTTGCGTTATATTAACTAAAAATGCATTAGGCGCATCGTTTGGTAGTTGCGATTGCCAATCAGATATCATATCGTTTTTAAGTACCACTAAAAACAGCAGTAATTTAATCGCTAACGAAAAACTAATTAACTGTACCGCGTTCACATTTGCACGTTTTTGAATAGACGCAATTGCAAGCGACCAACTATTACCCGGTTTTAAGCCAAGCTTTCGGCCGCCACCAAATATTAATTTAGATACTAAAAACAACACACCAATTAGCGCAAGTGTTGAGGCAAACAAAATAAGCGTTATTTTTATGTTGTTACTAAATAACCACATTAATAAAAACACAGTTAGCGCACTCATGCCTAAATGCACACGACTTACTGCTAACTTGTCGCCTAAGTTACGACGCAGCACTCTAAGCGGTGGAATATCAAATAAATCAAATAACGGTTTAATAGAAAACATAACAGCACAAATTACGCCAGTACTAATAGCCACCAGCCACGGCTTAAAACCACCTAAAGGTAGCTCTGTGCCCATACTTTTTGATAAGTAACTTGTTGCTATTTCTTGCAAGCCATAACCAATTAATAGCCCAATACTTACCGCCATTGCACACACAAGCAATAAATGAAGCATGTATATTTTGCGGATCATTGAGCGGCTACCACCTAGCGTTTTCATCATTGCTACTGGGTCGTATTGGCGTTCACAATAACGTTTTGCTGAAACAGCTATAGCCACTGCTGCTAAAATAATACCCAATAGGCCGGCAAGTAATAAAAAGCTCTCTGCGCGGTTTAAACTGTTTGAAATAGGTGATTGGCGGTCTTTAACCCCGTACCATTGTTGGTTTTCTTTCATTTGTGGTTTAAGCCACTCATAAAAGCTATTTATGTCAGCCTCATTACCCGCATAAAGTTGGCGGTAATAAACACGGCTACCCGGCTGCACAACTTCGGTTTTTGCCACATCGTCAATATTAATAAGCACACGACGACTGCTCGAAAATACATTAAATGGCGCATCGGGCTCTTCTACAATAACTTTTGAAACATTAAATAATGCAGCGCCAAGCTCTACTTGCGCGCCTATATCAATATTTAAACTGTAAAATACCGATTCACTTAGCCACACATTACCAGGCGTTGGTCCGCTATTAGCAACTTTAGTTTCACCTGTAAGGGTGTCTTTAACTTTTAACTGCCCTTTTAGCGGATACGCATTAGATGCCGCTTTTACTGAACTAAACTGCATTTCATCATCGGCAAACAACATAGTGTCGAAGTACACCATTTGCGCCGTTTTTAAATTTTGGCTCTGTGCTTGAGTAATAAAAGCAGTGTCGAGAACATGATCGCTTGCAAGTACACGGTCTGCTGCAATAAAAGCACTGCTTTTTTGCGCAATACTTTGCCCTATTCGCTCAGTAACCATAGACAGTGTAAGCACGGTTAAAACAGCAAGGGCGATAGCTGCGCTTATAACTGTTAGCTCACCACGGCGAAATTCTCGCGAAAATAACTTAAGCGCTAACTTAACCCACATTAGCAACGTCCTCTACTTGGCTTTTTACCAGTAAACCCGCTTCTATTTGAATAATGTGCTCACATTTTTGTGCAAGCCCTTCATCGTGAGTAACCAAAATAAGCGTAGTGCCGTGTTGCGTGTTTAAATCAAATAATAACGACTCAATCATTTTACCGTTTTTGCTGTCTAAATTAGCCGAAGGCTCATCAGCAAACAGTATTTTAGGTGTACCAATAAAAGCACGCGCTATAGCAACACGTTGTTGCTCACCGCCAGAGAGTTGCGACGGGTAATGATCAATTCGATGGCTCAAACCTACTTTTTCAAGCAAAGCAATTGCTTGCTCTTTCGCATCACTTTCGCCAGCAAGCTCTGCAGGTAACATAACGTTTTCAAGTGCCGTTAAGCTTTGTACTAACATAAATGACTGAAACACAAATCCAATTTTAGCAGCGCGTAGTGCAGCACGTTCTTCTTCATCTAAATTGTGTAATGGCTCGCCATCTAAAAATATTTCGCCGCTGCTTGCTGTATCCAGCCCTGCTAATAAACTGAGTAACGTTGATTTACCAGAGCCCGACGTGCCAACAATAGCAACAGACTCGCCATGCTTGACATTAAAGCTGATGTCGCTGAGGATGGGCAGCTCACCTTCAAAGGTAGAGACTACTTTAGACAAACCATTAACCTGAATTATATTTAATTGAGAAAGCGCTGACATATGACTCATTCAATCCTACGTTTAGTATTCATTTTATTTTTAGTTACCAAACCGCTGAGCGCAGCAGCCGACAACACGATTTTAATACTCGGTGACAGTTTAAGTGCAGCCTACGGACTTCAACAAGAAGAAGGCTGGGTAAAATTGTTACAAGATAAATACGATGACGAACAAACCGACATAGAACTTATCAACGCCAGTATTAGTGGCGAAACATCTGGAGGCGCCCTACGTCGTTTAGATGCATTGCTTGAGCAATATGAACCCACTCATGTACTTATTGAGCTAGGTGCTAATGACGGTTTACGTGGTTTCCCAGTTAAAAAAATGCAAGCTAACTTAACGTCTCTTATTCAAAAAAGCCAAGCAGCTAATGCAATGACCGCCTTAATGGAGATTTACATTCCCCCTAATTACGGTCCGCGTTATAGCAAAATGTTTACAGACACTTTTACAGACGTTAGCGAAGAAACAAATGCGCATTTAATGAACTTTTTTATGCTAGATATTGCCAGCCAATCTGATCTAATGCAAAACGATAGTTTACACCCTAACAAAAAAGCCCAGCCATTAATACGAGATGAGATGTATGACTCGATCAAAAAGTGGTTAAATAAAGACTAGCCAATTAATACAGCGCAAGAGTGCTATTTTATGCCTCTTGCGTAATAAACATCCAAACAAACAATCGCTTATTGATTTTTAAAAAAATACACGTACTATTGCATACAACGTCGGTATGTGGCGCAGCTTGGTAGCGCACTGTCATGGGGTGGCAGGGGTCGAGAGTTCGAATCTCTCCATACCGACCAATTAATTATTTAAAATCAACAAGTTAACACCAAAAACAATAACTCAACATTCGATTCAACTTTATCTTTTTTTAAAACTAGCCAATAACTAGCCAGTATGATTAATTATTGTATTACTTATTTCTCATTAAAAGCTTCTTTATCTCCTTAATACCCACATATATATAATTCTCATGTTTATACTTTTTCTTACTAACTTAATAGCCTAAGCTTTTTTAACAAACCTAAAACCTGCTAGTATGATCCAAAATTTATTTTAAAAGGAATTTAATATGAAACTAATACCTCTAATGCTTATTTTGTTCATTGCTGGCTGTAGCTCTTTTCAACCTCCATGGGAATCTGCGCGGGAAATGAAAACAGATTTACAAATCTATAAGTCATATAACCTCGATACTAAGTACACAGTCACTACAGGTAGCCCAATGGTTTTAGCTAGGACTTACAAGGAATATGTTTGGTTTAAACCTGTTTCATTAAAAACTGAAATTTGGAACGGTCAAACATTAGCTAATGACCAGCAAGGAGCAGAATATATATTTACACCGACTTATAAACTTGATGGGAAAAACGGGGATTATATTTTAACCGCCAAAAACTTTTATCACAGAGCAATCGGTATAATTGCATTTGATGATGGAACAGTGCCTGAGAACCCTGTAATGAGAATTGACCGGAAAGGCTCAATGAAACGCTATCCAATAACACCTAAAAGCAATGATAAAAAAATCTTTGAAAAACATTTTTTCCTAGAGGGAGATAAATCTGATCAGTTTATGTTTGAACTCATTTACACGGGCAAATCAGGGCAAACTATTAATTTGCTCTATAGAGAATATATAAACGATATGTCTAGAGATTCTTTTAGACAGAGTTTGACGTACAACTTAAATGAATCTAAAGAAATTAGCTTTAAAAGCTTAAATATTAGTATTTTGGAAGCAACAAACTCTGAAATCACATTTACAGTACAAGATGATAATAATTTAGAATGGCTGCGATAAATTATCAATAAAGCAGTAGATAACAGCTTTACAACTTCTTTTTTAAGAGTCAGAAAACCCTATCTAGTTTTGTCTAGTTTAGATCAACGGCAAACATATCATTGCTGGTGGGGCTTTCTGTTCGCTCAACTTTAACTATTGATACTGGCGCGACTGCTGGCAGTGCAAACTTAGACAGCTTACAAATTGCGTCTATACGCTCCGCTGGGTTTAATTCTTTGAGTAGTTTGGGCAATTGTTCAAACTCATCAGCCAAGGCATTAACTAATAACTGTCGAGTCTCAAACGTTAGCTTATTGGGTGTGCCAGCTTTACGCCCACCTGTCTTTTTACCTGTTGCCATGTTTTCACCTCGGTTATTTTTTGGTGTGTTGGGTTTTGCTAAGTTCTACTAGGATTATTTAGGATTTCATATATCAAGTTTTGACAATGTTTAACGCTTTGACCCGCCCGTTAAGCGTTCAGCCAGTGAGCTAGACACTTTTAATGTGTTGTTAGTCTCAATCGGTGCGTTATCACCTTGCATCTCATTGTGGACTTTAATAGCTGCAATAGCTGCTTGAGCGTTTAAGATACCTTTATCTTGATGCTCAGTCATAGCCGCATCTATGATGGACTGTAAGGCTTCAAGCTTTTTAGTTTTAGACCATATAAAATCATTATGCGCTTGCTGCTGGTGGGCTTTTATATGCTTTTGAATTACAGGTTTGCTCAGGTTTTCTTGACCGATAGAATATGCCGTCTTTGCACTATAACCAGCTGTAATGGCTGCCTGTGTAGCGTTACCACCGTTCAAAAGATACGCTTTTATAAAAGCACTTTGTTTAAGTGTTAATTCGTTGGTATTTGCCGTCATAGCCTAGCCACTGCTTGTGTAAACAATATTGTTAAATTATACCATTTTTTAGCTATTTTGATTACTTTATGGCTAATTCAAAATAGCCTGTTCTTTATTATAGTTAAGTGGTTAGGTATGGTTAAGTAAGTTAAAATCTACTTAACCAGCCTACAGGGCCTTA
Source organism: Pseudoalteromonas sp. SWN29 (assembly GCF_015864465.1). NCBI lineage: Bacteria > Pseudomonadati > Pseudomonadota > Gammaproteobacteria > Alteromonadales > Pseudoalteromonadaceae > Pseudoalteromonas > Pseudoalteromonas sp. SWN29. The sequence goes on along the minus strand of NZ_JADYXE010000038.1, from coordinate 8,378 downwards.
CTGGCGTGGCTTTTAGCTAAAAATGGTTAGGTGGTTAAGTGACTTCGCCCACCTTTAGGGATTTAGCCGCTGCTGTTGTGATAGCTATAACCCTATGAATATTTATCCTATAAAAATTTAAAGTTAGTGTTTTTACTTAACCACCTAACCAAAAACGCGTGAAACCCTTATTTATAAAGGGCTTCGGGGTGGTTAGGTAAAATAAAATCTACCTAACCATTACTTAACCATAACCATTTAAACAAAAGAAGCGGCTAAAAATAATCTTCTAAACCGTCATCGTTTGCGGCAGGTGTCACGTTAAAAGCTATTTTATACACTCTCCTGTTTGCCCTGCCTTTTTTAGCAGTAATCAATCCCTCTTTAGCTAAACGGTTTAAGGCTTTGCCGACCATACCGCTATGGTTCGATTGTAACTTTCTATCTTCTGCTATTAACTCGCCAGCGGTAAACCAGCCATCTATACACGTTGGGTGCTCTATTTGCTGGGGTAAATCAATTTTACTTTCTGGCGCGATATAATTATCAACTATGTGATTATAAGCAAAACCCTTATCTTGAAAGTTATCATTAACAGATAGTGCCTTTTCTTGTGTTTCATCACTAAGCGCCCACCCGTAACCGTCTAAGTACAGCTTTTTTACCTCAAGCCAAAACTGGTGTAATTGTTCGGGGTCGGTTTGTTTTATCGCACCTGTACCGTCAAACGTCCAACCTAGTAAACTGTTTAAGGTGTCCATATCAATCGCCTTTTTCAGTTCAAGCACTGCAAAGCGAGTTGAGCCAGTATCATCTTTTAAAAAGTCGCGGTCGTTTACTGTTGCAATAAAACACGTTTGGCGCGGTTTCTTTATATCGCTTCTGGCGTATGGTGGGCGTACTGTATCAATAGACTTTGTAATAAATGCCTTTAAGCTGCCCTGTGAATTTTTACTTGTGCGTTCAAGTTCGCCAAGCTCAACAATCCACGAGCGTATGTTAGATAAAATACTATCTTTATTATCAGGGTTTAGCTCTGCGCCCTCTAAAAAAGAATGTGGCATTACACTAGCAAAGCGTTCAACAAAGGCGGTTTTTCTGAATGATTGACCTCCTTGTAAAACAGGCACTAGTTTACTTTTGAATGTGTCCTCATAAATACAGGCAATACATGCCACCAGCCAGTGCTTAATTATAGAATCGGCTAGTTGTTCATCTTTAGCATTTAAACACGCGACAACCTTGTTAACGCGCTCTATGCCGTCCCACTCGCCCTTATCTAAGTAAAACTTAACAGGGTGAAATTTGTTGCCGTGACTGATTGCGATTAAGTGATCATCAATTGCCGACTTTGGCAAACTGTGCCGACTTGCTGCGCTTATTAAATGGCTTCTAACTTCTTCAAAGCTGTTATTTAATGATTTAGTTCCTTTTAATAACTCAGGTTCAAACGTCATCTTATTAAAGCCAAACTCTATCCCGTAAAACTTGCCCAGCTCTTTTAGGTTGTCGGCTGTGTTTAATGTGCGCCCTTTGCCGTCCTCAGTTACTTTTATATCTGGGAATTTAGGGCTTAACATAGGCGTTTTTTCGGCTGTCTTTTCAACCTCTACAGGTATGTTATTAACTGCTGGCAAGCTCATACTTCACCCCCTGCAAAAAATGCGTTTACGCTCTCATTGTGCAAGTGAGTAAAATATTCTTGCTGGTTATGTTTATGTATTTGCTTAAACTGAGTTTTCGCAATGTCATGTAATGCGCGTTTATAGTTTCCGCCATATTCACGAATAACAATAAAGTCGAACATATCTAGGCATTGCCCTGTGGCGCATGGGTCGCTTTCATGGTGTGAATAATAACGCTCTTTGCCATCGGTATGACTTGTTAAGATATAAGCGCCTGCGGTTTTGCTGGTTGCTTCGGGTGGTAAATACGCTTTACCTTGTTGTTTATACCCATAATGACTAAGCAAGCTTTCCCACGTATAGCCACTATTAACCAAGTTAATAATAGATATTTGTTTCCCGACTAGGTTTTGCTTAAACGCTGGCTTAATAGGTACGGATTTAATAGCCTGTTCTTGTTGCTTGGTTTGCTCTTGTGCGTACCTCTCCGCATTTACTAGAATTTGCGAGTCTGCCACGTTCAGCGGTTCGCCTTTCCCTATTTTATACTCGTAGCAATCACCAGCAAAGCGCACAGGTAAATACATTATTTGCTGAGGTCGTGTAGCACAGTCGTCCGCCATAAATATATAGCTTAAATAGCTCTCCACCAGCGCCCAAACCTTATAAGTGATGGATTCGGCTATTTGTATGTAAACCCTGTAGCGGTTGCCTTTGCCGTCCTGCTGGTGGCTTGCTGTCGAGTGTATGATATACGACTCAATACCCATCCCCTCAAGCGTGTCGGCAATGGAATCAATATCCAGCTTGGTGTCGTCTAGGTCAAGGCGTAACAGTGTAAAATTATCGTGCTTTAAAACTGTTTCCTTTTGCTTGTTGGGCGCGTCATTGGCAGCAATGATTGAGCTTTTAGCCTTTGCCTGCGTGTGCGTTAGTGTGCCTAAATCGCTTGGTAATGAGACTTTAAGTGTTAACTCATGCCAGTTAATATAGTTAAAACACTGAGTAACTTTTATACTTTTAGCTGATAAAAAATTCATAATAATTTATACTCTTGTTTGGGCTGGTGGTTCCGTCTGCAAACTAAACCACCAGCCTTTGGTTATATATCAAAATGTATTTAAGCCGATTGAGTTAACCCTTATTCGGCTTTTCTTTTTCAAAGATAGAGTCATTGGCAGCACCTCCTAAAGATTTAAAATACTCTTTATTGGCCACTGTCATTTCGGTAAAAGCTTTAGGTTCACGCTTGCGGCCTTGAACAGCTTGCTTATAAGACTCGATACCTAACTCCTTTCGTCTTTCACGCCTTGCTGCTCTATCTTGCTCTTTATCGCCAGTTAAATGTCTTGGGTCTAATTGCAGTAATGTTTTATTTGAACCCTCTATTTTTCTTGAGTGAATTAACCAGTAACCGCCACTTTCACCCCGAAGCCGCTGTAAGGCTGAACGCAAGGTCTCTCCTAATCCAGTGTTTATAGCCAATTCATCTCTATTGTGTGGGTAAACATTCGCTAGTGCTTTAAGAAGCTTATAAGCAGCATGGTGTTGTTTTGGTATTGCTCCTAATGGCGCGGCTTTTAATATCTCTGTTAGTGGAAAGTGTAAGTTATCCATAATTAAGACTCCTTACTTGTTAGCCAAGCATCAAGGTCTGACTTTCTATAGAGACAGCAGCGGCTAGATAAGCGTATTTTGGGTGGAAATGTAGGGTCACTTTCACCAAGACGCCACAATGTAGCTAGTGAAATATTTAAGTAGTTGGCGCTTTCTTTCAAGCGCATATTGTCTGAATTGAACTGATTTAACATGGTGTTTTATCCTCTTTAGTTAAACACCATGAAACAATAAGCTATATAAAATGGAGTAATAGAACGGTTTGCTCCACTTTTATTTATATGATTTTAAATTAATGCCTTTTAAATAGTTTTTTTCAACCGTAGTTCGCGGGGTAGGCTTATTAGGTTTTAGAATTTCATCCATTTTACTTGCTACTCTCTCGCTAACTCTAGCCCAAGTTATATTTAAGTTAGCGTTGTTCTGTTTCATTTCTTTTATTACTTTTGGAAGTAGCATTATTGCTAATTGTTTTTTTTCTTCTTTCGTTTTGACCCTTTTACTAGTTGCTTCACTCGTGCGGGATTTTCCAGCAATAATTTGATACTCGTATTCAGCTTTAGCCATATTCATACCATGAGCAAATAAAGCATGAGCGCACCTGTCTAGCTTGCTAAAGTCCAAATCACGTTTAGCCTTACACCACTCGATATAAGTACATATAACCTGACCAACTACCGAGTAATGAGGATATCCAGTCTGACGAGTCAACAACCTGAATAAACTACCTAAAAATAATTTTTCACCGTTAACGTGATATACAGCCATTAAACTTAAATAAGGTATAGCGTTCGAGTCATCTTTGTTCATAGCTTTAAGTGTTTCAGTTTTAAACCAATTACAAACGTACCAGTGAACAATTCCTTTAATACCATTTTTAATTGAATCTTGCTGACTCCCTAAATCATCACCAAAATCAATATCAACTTCATGACCAAGGTTGATTAAATCTTGAAAAATCTGCTCTGAATATTTTGCTTCTTCTTCTAATGTTAAGATATGGTTTGGATAACTAAACAACCCTTCTTTAGTGCGTTTTTTATTGTGTGTGGTGAATGCTTTAGTATTTTTTTCAATTCCTTCCATAGGAAAATATAAATTCACCCAACTCTCAAGCTGTTTTTCAATATCCATCTATATAACTCCTTTTATTTGATTATTGCTTGCTGAATTAATACCACCCACACCTTGCAGCATGGCTAATGTGTTTGTTTCATCATGCCTTAAATAGTTAGCGGCTATCATTGAACCGTCTTTATGCCCTACCAGCTTGGCGATAGTTAACACGGGAACACCACGGGCGCATAACTCTGATATAAAATTATGCCTAAATGAATATAAATCTAGCTCTGTAGTAATACCGCCAAGGGCTTTAACTTGTCGCCAGTGTGTTAGGTGGGCTTTACGCTCTAATGCTCGCCCTGTGCGATCTGATTGGAATATAAAGCCTGTAGCATTGCCCTGTTCACTCTTCCATATATCAAACACCGCTTTTAATTCATCACCAACGGGAAAGGTGATTTTTTGGCTGTAATTTACTTTTTTTGTTTTAGATGGGGTAAATATTAAAGTAGTCGAGTTGTTGAACTGATTAAAAGCTAAGTTCTCCCATTTTAAAGCGTATATATCGGCTGGGCGCATTCCTGTTAATCGTGCAATATGACAAAAAGGTATAAACCAATGCGGGTAAATACGTTCCTGTAAATCTGCTAAATGCCCTTTCCCATGCGCCCTACTTGCACTGCGCTTTTCTTTTAGTTGTTCAGCGTATAAATTTAGCCCGTTCTGAATCTGTTGCTTTAGTGTATCGCTCATAATAACGCGCTTTGATTCTAGCTTTGTATTATGTATTTCTAACTTTTCTCGTTCAGCTAGAGTAAGCGCGGGTAACGAATAGTTTTTGATAGGGTTATCTTTTAGTATTGCGGGGCTGTGCCCGTCTTGTGATTTAGCAGCAAAATTAAGCATAGCTTTAAATGCGCCATAATCTCTTACAAGTGAGCTACGCATCACACCGTTTTTTCTTCGTTTGTTGTACCAACTTAAAATATCAGTGCTAGTCACCTTTCCCATATCGCGATCAAATAGGTGTGAAAAGTTGCGGCTAATATTTTGTAACGTTGATTTGCCATCTTTGAAGTTATCTAGTTTATAAGGGGTATATATAGACTCGTAAAACCTACCTGTATTTAAGTAAGCATTGGCTGCTTTTAGTTGCTCAGCATCGGTATGTTCTTTTTTTAATTTTTTCTTATACCCTAATGGATCAACTCCATTTTTTAACTTTGTACGCCAATCTAAAGCCATCTCTGCTGCAATTGCTGGTTTAATAGAGGCATCGGCTATTACTGCTGTTCTTCTTTTACCTAACAAGTCTGTATAACGTAAGCGCCAAGCTCCACCAGCTTTTAATTTAATGAAGTGAAAACCTTGTATATTGTCACAACCTAACTGACTATTAAGCTCAGACTCCTTTAAAAAAGAGTTTAATTTTGCCACTGTTATGCTGGATGCGTTGTTTTTACTCGCTTTCATATAGATAACCACTTTTAAAAAACTAGCCAATAACTAGCCATTATAGTGATATTTTGAGAAATAAACAGGTGCTTTATGAAATAACAAATAAATATAACTCATTGTAATTAAATATAAATCATTAAAAACAAAGAACTAAAAACTGTCATGGGGTGGCAGGGGTCGAGAGTTCGAATCTCTCCATACCGACCAATTTATTACCACTGTATCAAAAAAGTTAAACTTCTCTTCAAAATATAGCCAAAATTCATCTGTATTAACTCTACAGTTTATATCTGTAGCACTATCTTATTTATCGAAGCACACTTAAAAAGCAGAGCTTACCTAATAAGCTTTATAGGTTTTTGAGTGGATTGTATTTAATCATTATTAATTTTAGAACAACTTTAGTGGAATTTACATGAAACCATTTAATTTCAATTTAATGAAATTAAAAAAGCGCACTAAGCCCTTTTCTTTTCTAATGTATTAGTGCTTGCGCCCTACACCATTACGCACCATGTCTTGGCCTGTTTGAAATACATTTTCTGTAATCATGCGCGCTAAAAGTAGCTGTTGGTTATCGCCAAACACAGCAACAAAACGGCTGCCATCTTTGTTATTAGTGGCCATACCAACACCGGCAACACCTTTTAAACCAAAGCCCCCGCTTTCAACATCTATTAAAAAGCTTTCTAGCTCAGCTAAAGTATCAATTACGTCATTTTCATTATTCATTTTAAAACTCTTTTTAGTCGCGCGTTACACTTGGCAAAGCTTTTAAATCGTTATGAACGCTATTTTATAGAGTACAGCTTAAAACTTAAACCCTTGGTTTAGGTTGGTAACTAAATCGACTTTATAGCTAACTCTAAATTGCTTAGCGCACAACCAAACTCTTTTGCATTTACGCGATGATACTGCGTGTCACTGGTTGCTGTAAGGCTAATTATAAACTCGTCTTGTTGGGCTACCGTACTTTGCTCTTGGCTTAAGCACATAGCTTGAGTAAGTGAGCGCAGTTTTGAATTTGTTAAAATTGAGCCAAAACGCTGTACTGGTAATGGCGGTATTTTTATCTCGGGTAACGTTTGGCTTATAGTGCGCTCACTCAGAGTAAACGTATTGTTGGTAATATCAATTACGCTACTAGCAGGCCAGTACGAATAACGATAGTTATTACCCTCTTTTTGAGGCTTACCTTGCTCAGTTAAGTGCACTACACCGCTTTTACCTATTACGGTCATTAAACTAACTTCTGGCGATTTAATAACAACCAAAGCTGTATTTTCATCAATACCAAAGCCATGCTGCATTTGTGTTTTAGTATTACTCGCTTCGCTATTATTTAGCGCAGCTGCGAGTCTAAACGTGCGGTTTTGTTCGCTAAATTGAGTATCTATAACACCAAAGTTAAAGCTACCAAGTCCACCTGTATTAGCGTTAGTTTCACTTTTACGAAGAGCCTCAAGGCTTGTTGTATTCGTAAACATGCCCGCTATTTTGCTTTGGATTGCAGCGCCCGCTCCTTCACCTACTATAACTGGGCGGGTTTGCAATGCTTGCGTCCACGGATATGGATTGTTGTTTTGATCAAACAATACCTTATGCATTAATGCTGCATTACCGCTATTAAACATCACACCGGTACTATTTTTAATAAGTGATACAAGTGCGTCAGTGCCACTTTTGCATAAAGCATATTCGGCTTTTGTGCGATCGGGGTAAATTGCTTCACGGTTATACACATTCATTAATGTATTTCTGAGAGCGGGTAATTCATCGCACGAGTTACTCGTAATCGCTTTAGCAAGCGCTGGGGTTAGTGCTAACCATTGAGTGCTTATATTTGATTGTGCTAAAAGGCTCTGCGCTAAATCTGCCGATTCATAAGGGTCTCGGCTTGATGCTGTAATATCAAGCATGGTGGGATTTGCGTTATTAACTTTTAAACTGCCCGATACAAATTGCAAAATATTGTTAGTCGCGCTCTCGTTATTAAAATCGGTATTTACTTGCTCTTTAGAGCGCTCACCATTTTTATTAAGTAGCGGTACTTCTAGCATATCAAATACAAAGTTGTATTCTTGTTGGGTAAGGCTTTGCAGTTGTTGGTTGTTTATATCGCGCCACTGCCAGAGTAAATCAGTTTTTGATACGCTATTTGACGATTTACTTTGTATGGCTTTAAGTGTTTTTAATACAGCCGCTTTTGCCTCAATGTTATTATTAGGCCAGTGCTGCGTGATGTTTTTTATTTGAGAGTTATTAACCCTATATAGATTATGTGATTTACCTTCAACAACAGTCTCTTTTTCGCAATTATTAAGCTTTGCGCTAGTACAAGTTGCAAGCTCTGAGCCCACTAAAATTAAAGTTTGGCTTTGCTCTTGAGCCACTGCATTTATTGAAAAACCAGCACCCAGTAACGCCACTAACATAACTCTTAATTTAGGCTGTTGAATACGTAAAAATGCACATATCATAATGTAAACTCTAGGGCGTGTTGATCTTTGCGGTATAAAAAACAAACAGCATGAGAATAAGGTATAATTGAATTCGCTAAAAAACGTTACACCGAACCCTCATGCCAAGATTAATGTTAACAGACGCGACATGGAATGTCTTATCAAAAGTAATGCA